>CAIYTF010000128.1 GCA_903929035.1 uncultured Ignavibacteriales bacterium | reverse complement strand
CTGTTGTTGATTTTGTCCCAACGGGACTATATTTGAATAACAGTGAGTGCTAAATCTGGTAATAGTAAGCCCAAACAAATAACGTCCCCGAGGGGTCGAACTAACTACGCGGCATAAATTTGCCCCCTTTGGAGACATAAATGCTTTTTATCATTCTCCCGTGAGTTGTCACTCACGGTTATTCAAATTTAGTCCCTTTGGGACATAATATCCGTACCATATATTTTCTTAATTTCAGGAGACTAAGTAGTTACCAATATAGTACCTTACCAAAAATATTTGGCTATATGATTTAGGACTCGTTCAGAAGTTGTAAATGTTATTTCTTATACAAAGACTAAATATATATTAAACAGCAGCGGTTACTCAACAACATTAACAATATCTATTCTGCCGCTTCGTAGTTTAAAAACTTTCCAAGTGTCGCCTTCCGCGTTTTCAGGTATCTTGAAAACCTGCAGCAATTCATTGTCGCCCCCATAAATTTTCACGCTTGCTTTTGATGCCGAAAGAGATGAGGACTGTTTGTTCCTCCGATTGGAAAAGTCATAGACATAATAATCATATACCGCGTTGGGATCGATTATTTTCACTGTAATAGTTTCAGGACCATAACCGCTGGTGGCATCGTGGTCAAGTTTTGCAATTCCGTCCGAGGTTTCGGTGGTATTCCTGTATGAAATGTGATACTCTCCCTGTTTTTCCAAATGGGAATCCAAGTCATTGGGCTTATCGCTCCAATCAAGAACAACCCTCAGCGTACCTACCGGCATTTTGGGTGAAACAGAAAAACGGTTAAAGAACAGCGTGTTTGCCATAATTTCTATTTCAAACTTGGATGTAATATAGTCCCTGTGAGTGAATGTAACATTAAACTTCCCATCTTCGTTTATATCGAAAAAAACTCTCCCGTCAAAATCTGTTTCATAGTTTCCTGATTTTCCAATCATTACCTTTCCCCCCTCGATTGGACTGCCGTTGAGAGCATTAAAGAAACGCAGTGTCAGCTTGTTTTCTTCCATCTCGGTTAATGCATCGCTTGATTTGGATTTTACTTCCTGTTCCTGCGAAAAGATTATTGACGGAATTAAAAGAATTAGAAATAAAAATATCATTTTCATATTTGCTCCAAATTAAAAAGTTATTATCCCGGGTTGAACATTTTGATAGTTGGGCATACACATACCGATGCTTGCCCCGATAAAAGTTGGGTCGCATAGTAAATACTGCTTATTGTTATAAGTAATGTAAGTGCCCTGTATTTTCGTTGAAGAAAGATTTACGGCAGTCGCGATATGGTCAGGGTAATCCAATCCTATTACATCCAAATGCAATAGGTTCCTCACGAGATAAGAAAAGAATATTGACCGGTCTTTGCAGTCGGCATACCGGTAGAAAAGAAATTCCTCGTAAAACAGCGGTTTTTGTCTGCCGAATTGTTCATCATCGGTTTTATATTCTTTGGTATGCTGAACAAAATCAAGCAGGAAACATAAACTTTCAACATCCGATTTTCCCGCGAGCAATTCCTTTAGCCGGTCCAGCATAGAAACAGCAACTCTTGGAGAAGCCGCCGCCCCAAAATATACAGGCAGTGCAGTATATGGATAATTCTCAAAATACTTAACTAAAGAAGCATCATATTCCACGGTGACCGCCGAATCTTTGCCGTTTTGAGAATAAGGCAATTTGCCCTGCTCTATCTTTTTATTAAGAACAGGTAATCTTGTAACAGCAAAAGAAAATGTTTTATCGCTGCCCGGATAATCATCATTATAAGTACTCAACGCGCTCGCGGCTAATTGAGGTTCATTATCAAGATTCAGGCAATAATATTTTTCACCTTTTTGTGCTATATATAGCGTGCCATATAATGCCTGCTGCGCGGGAACCAATAGGAATACGCGGTTTTTGTCAAACCCGACTTTTATCCTGTATCCGTCTTTTGTCAAGATAAACCAGGTGAACAAGTACGCGGTATTCGGGTTAGAGAATAAGCTCAATCCGGCTGCAAAGCATAGTTTTGCAAATCCCCAATCATTAATCCGTAGTGAGTCCCGCGTTATATTCAATCGCGAAAGCAAAACAGGATATTCACTCTCGCAGACTGTTTTCCAAAACAGCGCAATTTTTTCGCTGCTCAATTCTCCTGATAAATTGAACTCTAATTTTTTATCGTATTGAACTGTAACAGGGGTATTGAAGAAAAGAATGTTTTTCTCTAATAGATTCGCCGGCGGAGTGGATGCAGGCTTCGCATCCGGTTTTGTTATATCATCGGCAGGCTTTTTTTCAGGGTTTACGGGCGGCAGCTCATTCACTGGTTCTTTTAATGGAGGAACTTCCTTTACAGGAATATCTTTTTTTGGCTCTGCTTTAATAATAACCGTAGCCGCGGGCTTGGTATTATCAGGTACAGGAATGGTTTTGGGACCGGGTTTAGATGCTGAAATTCCTTCTTTAATTGCCGCGGGCTGCCAGTTCTTTTCCAAAAATTTCAGGAACTGCTGATCGTTCTCATCTTTAAATTTTTGAAAACTTTCCTGTTCCTTTTTTATCCATTTTTCGTAATCATCCTGCGCGAAAAGAACATTCGCGGTAATTATAAACAACAACACGATCATTGAAACCGGTTTCACATTTACTCCAATCTGATAGTAACGTAAAATAAATTAGCGGTTTTATCTATCCGCCGCTTTAGCACGAAAACATTCCGCAATTCCACGCGGGTTTTTTGTTTTCTCCGTTCGTCAAACACCATATCCCCAAGTCTTCCAATCGAGCTGACTTTCGCATCAAGGTAAAAAGCTGCTTCTCTTCGAGCACGTGTTTCAGCCTCATCCCAAGAACTTCTTTCATAAGCATACCTTGGCGACATTCCGGTGAATTCGAGAACTTTTTCTGTCCGCGAAACAGCAAGCTCGCTTCCTATAACAGAGACTTTTTCTTTTAGGAACTCGTCAACAGAACACGCGTTGCTGCCGACAAGAACCGCTATAAAATTCTTAGAAAATAACGTGTCAAGAATAACCAATTTTTGCAAGGCATCCGCCAATTGCACGCTGTCGATTGTTTCAGTGTAATTATCCTCGATACTCACCGTTCCTGATTCAGTTCCCCAATCATTTTTATCAATCGAAACCATCGCGCGTTTTTGTTTGACGTAATTCGTGCATCCGCTTAAGAAAGCCTGATAAACCGCGATTGAATCATTGCAGCCTGCGGGTTCCACCATTCCAACCGCGCATCCGGGACAGCCCGCTAAATATTGATCCGTAAACCAACGCTTATATGGCTGCCCCGGCACCGCTATTGAGATAAAAAAAAGAAGAGCCGCCAGAAATTCGCGCATTAACTATTTTGGCTGCGATTTCTCGTATTTCTCCACTTCTTTATCTAACTCCTCGAATGTTTTCGATGATTGGAATCTCGTGTACATTTCCTTGTTCTTCTTTAATGCTTCCATCAAAGCCTGATTTGCTGCGCCGATAGGATAAACCATCAACACATACGCGCGAAAGTTGGAACCATCTTTGAGAATTTTCTTTTCCTTGACCTTCGAACCGCTTAGCGTTTGGTTTGTCACGGACTTTGATGCCTGGGAAAATTGGGTAAGCAAATTCGCATCAGCACCAACACCAACTTCTTCTTTAAACTGTTTTTCAAGTCCGGAAATCTTCACTTCTACTTGGCGGGAAATATCGGCTCGACCCGCTTGAACAGCTTTATCGATTGACATTTGCAAATCCGTGGAGGTCTCTGTTTTCACGGCAAATAAGTAATTTGGATCGACAGGAGGAGTTAAAAACCACTCCGGCATATCTCCAACATCGGTATTTTGCAAATTCGGCTTAGATGAACCGCAGCCGACAAAATAGAAACCAACTAACAACAACAAGGGCAGAAGTAACTTTTTCATAGTTTTCCTTTCAGATTGATTTATTTTATAGAACATTTAGAGCATTGTAATTTCAAGCGGGGGAGTACAAATTATTCCCCTCTTGGAATTTGATTTTAAATATTAAAATAAATTTACCACTTTTCATTTAAATAAAAAACAATATTATTAAAAAAATCGTAACTACTCAGCCTCCTGAAATCAAGAAAATATACGGTACTGATATTATGTCCCAAAGGGACTAAATTTGAATAACCGTGAGTGACAACTCACGGGAGAATGATAAAAAGCATCTATGTCCCCAAAGGGGGCAAATT
>CAIYTF010000127.1 GCA_903929035.1 uncultured Ignavibacteriales bacterium | reverse complement strand
CTACCGGCAAAAAAGCATCAAATGAATTTCTTGAAAATTCACCAGTTGTATTTGCTGAATTCTTGCCAAAATGGAATTATTCTTTCACTCCTTATCTGGTATAAGTTATTTTTAATTCATTCCTAAATTGGAAAATTTAGCTGCTGAAAATGTTAAGATTTTTGCAGACGAAAAAATGATAAATTCTGTTCTATTGAATCTGATTTCAAACTCGCTTAAGTTTACTAGAAAAAATGGAACAGTGACTTTAAACGCGAAAGAAAGCGGAGACCAAATGATTGAAATCTCCATAAGCGATACAGGCGTTGGAATGCCAAAAGGTAAAGTTGAAAAAATATTTAAAATTGGTGAAAAAATCGGTTCAAAAGGAACAGATGGAGAATTAAGCACGGGGTTAGGCTTGCTCCTGTGCAAAGAGTTTGTTGAAAAGCATAATGGCAATATCTGGGTTGAAAGCGAAGAAAATGTTGGAAGCACCTTCTATTTCACGGTTCCTGCATCACGCGAGAACCTATAATAACTTTTATGGTTCTCCGGTAAAAACAGCTGAAGTCAAAATTTAAGTCATTGCCCAACAGATATATCAGTAACTACTAAGCCTGTTGTAGAATTTGTCCCAACGGGACTATATTTGAATAACCGTGAGTGCTAACTCACGGAAAAGTAAGCCCAACAAATAACGTCCCCGAAGGGGGCGAACTAACTACGCCGTATGAATTTGCCCCCTTCGGGGACATAGATGCTTTTTATCATTCTCCCGTGAGTTGTCACTCAATGTTATTCAAATTTAGTCCCGTTGGGACATAATATTCGTGCCGTATATTTTCTTGATTTCAGGATACTGAGTAGTTACATATATCATATTCGCAACTGTTTTGGAGAGCAAAATAAGTTAGGACTCGTTCAGAAATAACTTTAACACAGAGACTAACCTTATTATTTTGAAGATGCCCCATTTAAAGCAGAAAAGCCTCCTGACGGAGGCTTTTCGCTAAGTAACTTAACCGATTTGTCACTTAAAGAGCGATAACACTGCTTGGGGTGCTGAGTTCAACTGCGAAACCATCGCTGTTGCTGCTTGTCCTAAAATAGACCCGCGAGTAGCATTCAATTGTTCCATTGCCATATCCGCGTCGAAAATACGACTGACAGTTGCCTGTCCGTTGGATATGCCAACGTTGAGTGATTCTTCGCGAATATCTAAGCGTTGCGAGAAATTTCCAATCTTACCTAAAGCTGAAGCGACTTCACTTTTCAGTGTTGCCAAGTTAGCTACTAAGGTTGTCATTGTTTGGGAGCTGGTAACGCTTGCCATTGCAACTGAGCTAATATTGCCTAGTGAAGCGTTAAAACCAGATGAAGAACCGGACAGAATACTCTGCGCGAAATCGAGACTCATAGTATCCGAGTAGCTTGCGCCAACTTGGAACGTAAATCCTGATTTTGCATCTCCTGAACCTGTTAACAAAGACGTGTTATTGAATTTTGAAGAATTCAAAACAGACTGGATTTCAGTTGCTAATGACTTGATATCATCGGCAATAGCTTGCCGATCTGCTGTTGGGTTGGTAGCATCGGAAAGTTTTCCTTCTACCTTTACCAGTAAATCATTTACTGATTGTAATGATCCTTCAGCAGTTGAGAGCAGGTTTTTCGCACCGGCAACATTGCCTTGGGCTGCTTTCATTACTGAAATTTTGCCCTCAAGCGATTTGCCTATTTGGAATCCTGATGTATCATCTGCAACTGAATTAATTCGCTTACCTGTTGCAATACGCAATTGAGCTATGCTGGTCTCTTTGTTGGTTTTTGCAAGTGCACTGTAAGCACTGAGCGCGTCTACGTTGGTGTTGATCCTGAACGACATGATTATACCTCCTTGTATATATTAGTTAGAAAACGGCATCCTTGCCGGTTTATGTTGGTTAAGTTAAAATCATAACCTTTTTGCGAGAGAGAAGGTATTGTTCTCATTGTACAAAAAATCCTATCGTGTTTGTTAAATAAGTTAATGAAATAAATGTATTAAATTCTTAATTTCTACTGCAACGCGCTTCAAAGGCTCTTGGCTATTGTTTCGCTCTTTTTGCCGGACTAACCAAACTGACGAATACCATACGCTTTTTGTTTTTTCTATTGACCATCGCCAGTCACACGAATAATATAACAATATGTGTGCCAACTTGTTTTGGGCACCTGCAACGTGGGTAATTGCTGTATCAACTGTAACGATTAAGTCCATTTGGCTAATAATAGCCGCCGTATCTTCGAAATTTTCAATATTTTTGCCAAGATCAACTATTTTTGTGCTAATACCGTACGCGTTTAACTCTTTAGCTGCATCACCAGTCTGCAAGCTATAGAGTTGAATCCCGCTAATATTCGCCAAAGGTTCAAAATCGCTTAATTTCCGGCTCCTGTTACGGTCATTTTTGTGCAGTTTGTTCCCTGCCCACACGATGCCTACTTTCAGTACCTGCTCTTTCGTAATTATGCCTTCCCACTTTGCTACGTATTCAGGAAGCGGTTTTATGTAAGGAATTTCAATATCCGTCATTGCAGATGTATGTTTCAGCACAGCAGGAATACTCATTAATGGTAAGTGGAAATCAAATTCCGCATTTCTTTCAATTGCTGAATTAGGAGGCAAAATATCTAAAGTAAAAGGCAAACGGGAAAGCAGCGATGATAACTCTGCCTGTGGCTCGAAATATACCTTCATACCTGCATCAACCGGAATTTTAAGATAACGTGCAAAATGAATTGTATCGCCGAATCCCTGCTCAAAATAAACAAACAATCTTTTACCGGAAAGTAACTCGCCATTCCAGCGCGGCTTAGAATAGACTCTTTCGCGCACATCCACCTTCAACCGCCACTCGAATTCCTGCCAGCCGTCTTTATAGTTTTCATTAAGCAGCAGCGTAAAGCCATAGTTCTTATGCGCTTCGGCAAAATCGGGTTTAAGCTCCAAGGCTTTTTTGAATGCCTGAATAGATTCTTCAAGGCGATTTAAATCGCGCAGGACATTGCCGTAGTTATTATATAAGTCGGGCAAGCCGGGTGCAGCTGCAATTCCTTCACGCAGGACTTCTTCGGCAGTTTCGAGCTGATCGGTTTGATGATATGCAACACCAAGATTATTATAAACTTTAACGAGTTCCGGATTTGCCCTTAGTGCCTGATGAAAATATCCGGCAGCAGAAGTGTAGTTATTCTCTTTAAGTAAGACATTTCCGAGATTATAGAGCGCATCCGCGTAATCCGACCGTACTTCAATCGCGCGGAATAGATATTCTTTTGCCATACTGATCGAACCTGCTTTATCGTGAACCGCGCCAAGGTTATTCAGTATTTCAGCTGAATCGGGGATCGCGGCTAACGCCTGTTCTAAATACGAGATAGCAGTTTGATAATCAGTTATTGACTGATATACCAGCCCTAAGCTATTCAATAAATCTGCATTACCTGGTTTTAATTCGAGAGCGGCAAGAAACTCAGTTATTGCTTCATCATAAAAAGATAGTTTGTAATAGATTTCACCGAGCATTTTACGAGTATCAGCATTATTTGGCTGCAAAGCTTTCACTCGAAGTAAATTGTTAATCGCGGTATGATAATCATTTTGCCGAATCTTTATTTCTGCAATTTTTGTCAGTGCTTCAGCGTGTTGATCGTTCAGCGCGAGTGTTTCATCAAGGAGTTGTAATGCTTCCGCGTTTCTACCATCGTTGAAATACAGCACTGCAGCGTTATATTTTGCATTATAATCAAAAGGATTAACGGAAACAGCCTGCATATAATCGTGCCGGGCAGCTTCAGTCATCTTCAATTCTTGATAGCAGACTCCACGCGCATTGAGAGCCTCGGCATACGATGGATTGAAAGAGAGGGCAGAAGAAAATAGTTCTATTGCCTGATGAAAATCGCTATTTGCAACATAACATAGCCCAAGGTTATATCGAGCTTCGGCATTTTCTGGAGTTATTGAAATGGCTTTCCGGAATTCCGCGATTGCCTCCGGAAACTTTCCGGCTTTTTGCAGAGCGGCACCTAAATTTAGCACGGCATCCGGATATTTTGGGAAAATGCGAATTGCCTCTGAAAAATAATGTATTGCCTGACCAATATTTCCAAGTGACCGATAGACTAATCCGATGTTATTATATGCCTGATAGTAATCTTTTTTCAGGTTAATCGCTTTGGTTAAATGGATAAGCGCGTTATCCATTTTGCCCAGTTGAAATTCAATCGTGCCAAACAAAAAGTTGATCCTACAATCATTAAGATGACCTGAAAGAGCTTCCTTATAAAGAATCTCGGCTTGTTCCAATTCACCTTTTTGATGATAATATAACGCTTCTTGTAAAAGATTATCCATTTTTCTTATGATTACTACTCCCCTTAATAATCAATGAACGTGCCAAGTTAAATCGGCAAAATATTTTGGAATAGAGGGATAATTATTATGAAAGAAGTTTGAGCTAATGGCTATTATTAACCATAGATTTGTTTCGCATCAAAGAAATAAGGTTATTGTTTAGGTCAAAAAAAAAGAATATATTTTGTTTACCCTTAGAGAAGCTATGCTTCGAACCGTGACAAGACACAACCTCACCCTGCCCTCTCCTATAAGGAGAGGGGAAATGATATCGATTTCAATTCCCTCTCTTTCGGGAGAGGGCAGGATGAGGGGTTCCATAAGCCATTGCAATTTAATTGTTTAATAACATAGCCAAAAATTATTGATGATTTTACCGGTTAGGATACCTAAACAGTTACGTATAATAAATAATATACGCCGCGCTGAACTACGAAGTGGCGCGGCAAATTTTCTATTTCGCGATAAACCGGGCTATCTCTTTAGGCAATTCAACATCGGGGAAATCTTGTTTCAGCTTGGTTACATACAACCTGGCGCGGTCTATTTTTCCGTTTTCTATTTCATAGATTGACCGCCTAATTAGCATTGCCGAAGTGATTTTATGAATCAGCTCTGTATATTCTCCCTGCTCTTTCGGGAAGCGAATCTTGAAATTCGGATCTGCTGCCGAAGTGTATTCTCTTTCTTTCACCACCCTGTAATAAAATAAATCCGGAATAATTGTATAACCTTCAGGCAGAGTCAGTTCCCCGCGTTTCATCTCGTTTTCAGCCAATTCAATACCAATATATACCGGATGAGTCTCGATATTCTTCCCGATAAGCCCGGACATCAACGCCCGATAGTGATGCTCTAACAAATTTGCATCAAACAGTTTTTGTTCTTCAAACGGTTTTAAAGCAACAAGAAACGAATCAATTGTCGGCTGTACCGGGAAAATAATATCGGCAAAGTTAGTTTTCATTTGATTGAAATACCACGAACGGCGTAATAATTCCTTATCAATAACTTTCACGTCGGGGCGTATATGCAAAACATTTTGCACGTAATATGACGGCGCGATTAGATAATCCCATTGATATGAAAGAATGATCGCGTCTTTCCCTGCTGATTGCAGAGCCGAAATAGTATAGTCTTCAAACGTGTAAACATCGTGAGCATCCACTTTTCCTGCAGTGAAATAAATTTGCACGCAGATGAATATCGCGGCAATAGTCAATCCCAACCCGTATTGAGTTTTCTGATCGTGAAGTAACCCGAAAACTTGCGCGATTCCAAAGGCGGCAAAAAATCCCATTGATATATAAGCAAGCAGAAAATACGTGTCAATGTCTTTGATATCGTAATTAATTGAATAGAGAATACAAAACGCGAATGCAATGAAGAAAAATATGAACAATTTTCTTGCTCGAATCAGCAGGAATATTAACCCGATGACAAAGAATACAGTACTTATATTATACTCGTATAAAAAGTTATCAGTAAAATGACTAAATTGTTTCTCCGCGGCATCGAACGAGGAAAACAGCCACGTCCGGTATTGCCATCCTGAAACGTGCCTGATGATTTGTTCCATATTAACAGGATTGCTCCAGTTCAACACGGGGTTTGCCATCCCGCGAATTGGCAGATAAGAGTAAAGCAGAATTAGTATAGGTACGAATACAGCAAGCATTTTACCTATCAGGATAAATGCAGGTTTATTAAACCCAAAACAAGAAAAGAAGAGATACGCTGCAGCAGGCAAAATAAACAGTGTTGACATATGATTTGAAAATGAAAACGCCAGAGCAGCCGCGGCAATCAGCCAGGCATTTATAGATTTTCCCGGAAATCGTTTGGAAATAATATACGCGCGCAGCAATGCCCAAATAACAGTAAGAATCAAAAATATGTGAAGCGAATAAACTTCAACCGATATACTTTGCTCCCAAAATGTTTTACTCACGCCCATCATCAAGGCTCCCGCGGCAGACGAAAGAAGCACGGTTGCCCGCGTCATTGGCACTTTAGTTTCAACTTGCATTCCGTTTTTTGTCACTACTTCTTTTTGCTTTTTTCGTTTTGGCCGAACGCGTTCATACCCGTTTTGCTTTTTTACCGGACTGAACAAATCAAGGTTGCGGAATAACATTCGCGATATGACAACAAAGAAGCCGGCACCAAAGGCGCACCACGATGCTGCAAGCAGATTCATCTTGTAAGCCGGCGGGAACGGCAGCGGCAATTTCGAGTACAGGAATCCAATCATTGAAAATAGGGGATACCCTGTCGGGTGAGCAACACCTAATGTCATTTGAACTGTGGTCAACTCACCCGAATCAATTTCAACAATTGTTGGTGCCATCGTGAGGAGATATATTACAATTAGAAAAACAATAACAATCCCTGTTGCCGCGTAAAAACCGTAATTTTTTATTTGTTCGTTCATATTGGCTATAAATTAGTTTACACGCGTAATGACCACGCGCCGATTCTTCTGCCTGCCTTCATCGGTCGCGTTTGTAGAAACGGGGTAATCGGCTCCCAATCCGCGCACGGTGAGCCGTTCTTTTGAAATTCCTTTTGAAACAAAGTATTTTAGCACTGCCTGCGCCCGCTCGCGGGAAAGCTTCTTGTTGCCTTCTTCACTGCCGGTGTTGTCCGTGTGACCTTCAATCACCCATTTTGTTCTGCTGTTATCGCGCATAGTCGAAACTAACTTGTCCAATTCAGGAAACGCGCCGCTTAGCAGCTCGGCTTTTCCCGGGCGAAATGATGCGCCGGCACTCAGCACGATTTGTTTTTCAACCTGCACTTCTTTAATTACCGGCACTTCGCGAATTACCTGTTCTTTTTGTAAAGGGCATCCCAAAGTATCAACCTGCGTTCCGCCCGGAGTATTTGGGCACTTATCAAGATAATCAGGAACACCATCGCCATCGCTATCTTTCGGGCAGCCGTTTTCATCAACAAGAACGCCCTTTGGAGTGTCGGGGCATTTATCAAGATAATCAGGAACGCCATCGCTATCGCTATCTTTCGGACAGCCGTTTTCATCAACCGCGACACGGGGAAGAGTTCCCGGGCACAAATCCAAATAATCAGGAACGCCATCGCCGTCAGTATCAAGCGCGCAGCCTTTTTGATTAACTTTCACACCTTCAGGGGTACCGGGACATTCATCCAAATAATCAGGAACACCGTCTTTATCTGCATCAACAGGGCAGCCGAACTGATCAACACGAACACCTGCCGGAGTATCAGTACACAGATCCCGATCATCGGGAACACCATCCTCATCTGAATCTTTTGAATTAAAAAACGTGAACGTGAAACCTGCAAAACCGCTTAAAAACATATCATTATTAATTCCAAATTTAGTGCCGTCGAGATAATCGCGCGGACTTATATGAGCTGCTCCTCCAAAATTTAGAGTAAGGTTATCGGAAATAAGGAAACGGAATCCCAGCTCTGCAGTATAGGCAATTTCATTCTTTTTATAAATGTCACCTGCCTTGCCCGATATCGTATTGGCATTTGCATCGAGAGTGTTGAATTTTAGATAGGCTGCCCCCGCGAATATATATGGATAAATACCGGCATCAGTTGCAATGCCGTATATTAAGCCCGCGTCAATGTATGTCATATCTGTACGAAACTCAGATGAGTCAGATGCCTGTTTTGGCTTCTTACCGCTAATATAACCTCCATTGCCAGCGATCCGAATGCCAAAAAAACTCCTGGAGTAAAGCGGGAAATAGTATTCCAGCATACCACGTGCCCCAAAATCAGGAATTGGGGTACTGTAATCGGTCAACCCGAGATTTCCTTGTCCCTCCATAGAGATAGCAAGAGAGCCGCTGAACGGGTGATATACTTTTTTTTGCGCGTGAACAACCATCGCGTAAAACACAAACAAGAGCAAGAAAGAAGCAGTAAATTTCATAGGTACCTCTGATTAAGAATATTCGGTAAAGTAACCCCTAAAATAAATTATTTTAAGCGAAAAGAGAAATAAGAATGTACATTTTATATCGGGCACGAAATTTGAAAAAATTTATTAGTACACTTTTTTTGCTACTTGAATATCGAGTAAAAACCCGTAACTTTCAGGAAGTCTTTTTAAATGATTATTATTGGAACAACTTATGAACTATTTTAAATATTCAGTTATTGTATTTTCTTTTATTCTAATTACCGATTTTTCTTTCTCGCAAAGCTATAAGCTGATATGGTCAGATGAGTTTGACGGCACGCAATTAAATACCGGTAATTGGAATCGGGAAGTCCGTGGAGATGGCGGGGGAAATAATGAACTTCAGTATTATACTGATCGTGCAGAGAATTCATCTGTCAGTGATGGCTTATTGACAATTACCGCGAACCAAGAACAATATAACGGGATGGCTTATACTTCCGCCCGATTAAATACGCAAGGAATAAAAAATTTCAAATATGGCAAGATAGAGGCAAATATTAAAATGCCTTACGGGAAAGGCATTTGGCCTGCTTTTTGGATGCTTGGCAAAAATATTACAACAGTGGGATGGCCTTCCTGTGGTGAAATTGATATTATGGAAATGATTGGAAGTGATATTAGCGGCACAAATATTCTTGGAAATAAGCAGGTTATTGGTACAGCTCACTACACTAACAACATCAACTTGGTAGATCGATATTTAAGGAAATACTACACTTTATCTTCAGGAATATTTGCAGATGCCTTTCATCGTTTTTCCATTGTATGGGAGCCAAAGAAAATTGAATGGTACGTGGACGATACAAAGTATTTTACTACTGCCATAACGGGGGATTCTCTTTCCGAACTTAGAGACAGCGCGTATATTATTCTTAATTTGGCGGTTGGCGGAGACTGGCCCGGTTCTCCAAATGGCAACACTGTTTTTCCAAAAGAAATGCTGGTGGATTATGTTCGTGTTTATATAGACAGCCTTGCAGAGCCTAAAGTAAAATTAATATCTCCCACTGCTGACAAATCAATACCGCTTGGAGAAGATATAAACATCAGCACGGATGTCAGTTGTCCTGATGTCATTAAAGTTGTTGAGTTTTATCAAGATGCTGTGAAAATTGGTGAAACTACAGTAAAACCATATCAGATTACCTGGAGAGGTATTAAGGAAGGATGCTACAAGATAAAAGCGAACGCGATTAGTGAACGCGGATTTATAGGCAGTAGTGAAACTATCGATGTAAAAGTAGGTGCAAATTGTATAAAATCACCTTATAAAGGATATCTAAATAAAATTCCGGGGCGGATTGAAATGGAAAATTTCGATAACGGAGTTGCAGGCGATCTTGGTTATTTTGATAACGATGCAACCGTTATTGGCGGAGAATACCGTCCGAACGAGTCTGTTGATATTAAGCCTTGCACTTATTCTGCAGATGGTTATTATGTATCTTCTATCAATACCGGTGAATGGCTGTCTTTCAGCGTGAATGTCAGCGAGGCTACGAATTACAATTTTGATGTTCGTGATTCATCATTTGCAACAGGTTCCCTTTCAATTATAGTTGATAATAATAGCGCGAATGCAATACAAATTGATATATCAAATACCGGAGTTTGGAAAACTTTTTCAAAAAGCAATGTGCAGCTTAGCAGCGGAGTTCACGCGATAATGGTTATTGCTAATACATCCGGATTTAACTTGAACTATATAGATATTTCAAAATCGGCTCAGCCGACTTTCATTACTCTTACATCTCCCAACGGCGGTGAAGTTTTGCAAGGAGGAACTGTGGGCGAAATAAGGTGGGAAAGTTCAAAGGTTGATGTAGTAGGCTTCTACTTTAGCAGTGATGGAGTGGATAATTTTGGTCTTCTTCCAATAGACTGTCCGGCAGAATTTGGTTCCTGCAGATTTATTCTTCCGAATACTGTCTCAAAAAATTGCCTAATTATGGTTTACGATAAAAATAATTCATCAACTAATGTCAGTTCTAATTCACCTTTCGAGATAATAGCTGCATCAGGTATTAATTCAGTACAGCCGAAGAATTTCGATCTTAAACTTTTCCCTGTTTTCCCAAATCCGGCAAATCCGGGCAGTACCGTGCGGTTCTCGATAAATGAATCTCTTCCGGTTTCTTTGTATATTTATGATATTAACGGGAGACTCGTGTCTTCTCCGGTAAAGGCAAATTATTCGAAAGGGACACACGAAATCAGGCTTTCCACGAAAGAATTCGCTTCAGGCGTTTATCAAGTTGTTTTACACGCCGGCAATGCTGTTCAGCACACTAAAATGATCGTGCTAAAATAGGTAGAAGAAACTCTATAAAAATGCCGAAGAAAGGGCTTTTTGATCGCTAAACGAGTTTAAACTTCAAAATAGCTCTTTCCACTTTTCCAGAGTACCTATTTAATGCAGGTCAGTTTTTTTGTATCGTTATAAATAACTTTACCGTTTGCATCAAATACAGACATTCTGCAAAAATATATGCCCGAACTAAGATTACTCGAATTAAATAGCAAAGGTGGTTGTATTCCTTTCGCGCTTATTCCTGTAAATAGCGTAGTGATTTTTTCACCTGTGATAGAATAAATTGAGATATCAACTATTGCATCTTGATTGATTACATATTGAATTCGTGTTTCAGGGTTAAACGGGTTTGGATAATTCTGAAATAGAGAATAGTTCTTATTGTTGACCGATAATGATTCAACTGAAGCCGGTTTTGTTTGTAATGCCGATAAAGCATCAATGATTCCCCAACCCATTTCACGGTTGGGATTTGCTGCATTCGAAGCAGTGGTACGCAGTGCATCCCGTAACTGCATAGGTGTCCAAGTTGGATTTGCCGAGAGAATTACAGCAGCACATCCGGCTGCAAGCGGACAGCTGAACGAAGTTCCGCTTGAATAGTAGTAAGAAGAAGGTGTAGTTCCTGCCACAAAAACATTTGCGCCAAGTGCCATAACATCAGGTTTAATTCTGCCGTCAGTAGTATTACCAACACTGCTGAATGAAACACGCGTGCCGCTTGCATCAACTGCCCCAACAGAAACAATGCTGTCTGCATCGGCAGGTGCGCCTAAAGTATTGTGACTTCCATCATAACCTTCATTCCCCGCGGAGTTAACAACAAAAATTCCTTTGCGAGCCGCCATTGTTGCAGCAATAGAAATTCTACAAGTTCTTCCATTCATACTTTGCCAAGTATAACTTGTATAAGGCTGATCAAAATCGATGTAACCTAATGAAGTGGAAGTTACATCTACACCTATGCTATCTGCCCATTCAATTCCGGCTATCCAATTATCTTCTTCAATCGGTGTTTCACTTTCAGTATTTTCAGTCTTTGCAAGAATATAGTTTGATTCAAATGCCGGACCTATTAAGTATCCTGGTTTATATCCTCCAATAACTGAAAGTGTTGCTGTTCCGTGTGTCCCGCTGCCCATACCGCCGTTTCCATCACCTACATCAATTCTATGGTTCACAAAGTCATAGCGGGCGATAATATTCATTTTTGCAAATACTTCGTGAGGTAAATTATTGAAACCGGCATCAAGAACAGCTATAGTAATACCTTGTCCCTTGTAACCAAGATTGTGAAGTGCCGGCAAATTAAGCATTGAAAGCTGCTTTAGAGAAGCTCCGTAATTATAAAGATTTGTAACATTGGAAAGATAAACTTCACTGCTCTTTTCCAAAATCGTGTTTTCAATCAGTGAATTACTTTTGGCAAACGAAAAGACCCTGTCAATACTTTGAACAAAAGGAAGCCCCGTCAATTCATTTAACTGTCCTGTTTTGATATAGGCGGATACACCGTTAAACCACCGCGATACTTGTTTTATTTTCACGCCTATTAGTTCAAGCTGTTTTATATATTCATTATTTACAGGCAAGTCAGTTTGATCAATCAGCCCTGAAGATGGCAATACTTTTTTCCTTCTTTGCACAGATTTTTCCGACACAACTTGATTAGCTTTCAGCAAAGCTATACCTTCAGATTGTCCTTTATCGGAAAAAATTATCCAAACAGCAATCGAATCCGATGACGGCTTGTTTTTTATGGTCTCAATTAAATCCTGTGTTCGTTTTTCAAGTGGAATTTGCGCTACTATTGAAATTGAAACTATTAATACAAAAGATAATATTGTCTTCATAAGTGGAACTCGGTATTTATTATACTTGAATTAAAAAAACTAATAATATTTAACAATATAATTACAAAAGGATTAATAAACATCATCCATTTTGCAGCTAATGATCTCGGCTTATTTTGGAATAGATACGCTTGTTTACGAACACCATATAAATATTTGGCATTGAACAGTTGAAGTAAACATACAGTTATAATGGAATAAAGATAAGGATAGCAAAATAAGTCTCTGTGCTGTATTAATTAACCCAACTTCCAAGTTTCAAACCATAAGTTGTTATTAGATAGATACGTTATCGGCTATATAGGTTGGGGTAACACATATTTTTTCATTGAGATAAATTATATTTTGTACTGTGATTTTTTAATAACACCCCATACAAAAAGTTATAGAACCTTTCTTTAAGCCCTAAGCGGCATTTTTTGTAAAATTATAGATTCTGTTCCAATAATTACTATATGTCAAGGGGTTCCTGTATTTTGGTTGTTGTTCGATGAGCTGAGCCAAAACGGCGGCATAGCACGTACGCGTTTCGGATCCGCTCAACAAACGATAGTTGTAACTTGATATCTGTTATATTTCCTCCGAAACTATTTTCAAACATTCAATTAATTTTTTATTCTCATCTGATGTGCCAACGCTGATACGGAGACAGTTTTCCAGCATCGGCTGACTGCTTCGGTCGCGAATAATAACTCCTTTATCTGCCAAAACTTTCTGAATTTCTTTTGCCATTGGCAGCCGTATAAGAATGTAATTAGCATCCGAAGGAAATATTCTTTCTATATACGATATTTTTTTCAGTTCTTCTATCAATATTTCTTTTTGGGCAATAATCCGATTGATCATAATATCCTTCTCTCTATTATTTTTAATTGCTTGAAGAATCGCTTTTTCCGTTAAAACATTAATGGAATAGGGTGCTTTAATCTTGAACAAATTCAAAATAACTTCAGGGTCCGCGACAGTGTAACCGCATCTCGCCGCGGCCATACCCCACGCTTTTGAAAAAGTACGTAGAATAACAACATTGCGATATTTCTCACATAGATTAATCATACTCGCGCCATCGCGGGCAAAGTCGATATAGGCTTCATCCACCACGATAATACCAGGGAAAGATAATGCTATAAATTCTACTTCTTTTTCTGAAAGCAAATTGCCGGTTGGATTATTCGGCGAACACAGAAAAATCATTTTATCACTTGGCAAAACTGATGATATAACTTTTTCCGTGCTGATTTGAAAGTTTGCATCCAAAAGACAAATATGATGTTCCACGTTTTGTATCTCGGAAACAGTTAAATACATTCCATAAGTCGGTTCAACAATAAGAATAGTATCTTTCTGAGGCGCGCAAAACAGCCGCATCAGCAAATCGATAATTTCATCAGACCCTACACCAAAAAACAGTTTTTCAATAGGTACATTAATCAGAGTACTCACCGCTTGCCGCAACGCGTTCTGTTTAGGATCAGGATACCTGTTTAGCGAAATACCGGAGTATTCCGAGTCTATAACCGAACCAAGCGGATTTTCATTGGCATCAAGCAGAATACCGCCCTGCTTAAGGTATAAACTTCTCGCGGATTGATATGGTTTCAATCGCTTTATATGGTCAAGAATTAAGTCTTCAATCATTTTTCAAACCTGATAGTTACAGCGCGTTTGTGCGCGTCAAGTTGTTCAATATCCGCGATTGTGCAGATTGTTTCAGATAGTCCTGCCAGTCCGTCTTTAGTCAGTTCTTGCACGGTCATAGATTTCATAAAACTTTCAACACTTACACCGCCAAATGAGCGGGCAAAGCCGGATGTCGGGAGCGCGTGATTCACACCCGATGCATAGTCTCCCGCGCTTTCGGGAGAATAATTGCCAAGAAAAACAGAGCCAGCGTTTTGGATCATAGGCATATAGCTTCGTGCATTATCAATATGAAGAACAAGGTGTTCCGGAGCATAATAATTTACGCTTTTGAAAGCCTCTTTTATTGAAGAGGTTAGTATAAGAGCCGAATGCTCAAGTGACTTGTTAATATATTCCTGCCGGAGAAGTGATTTTTTTTGTACTTCAATTTCCACGGCAACTTTTTCCAGAATTTCATCGGAATCCGAAAATAGAATAGCCTGTGAATCGGCACCGTGCTCGGCTTGCGAGAGGAAATCCGCGGCGATAAATTCGGGGCGCGCGTTTTTATCTGCAACAATTATAATTTCACTTGGACCTGCCGGCATATCAAAAGCACAGCCTTTTGGGTCTGTGCTAACCAGCATTTTTGCTGCTGTAACAAATTGATTCCCCGGACCAAATATTTTATCAACCTTTGGAATCTCTTCGATACCATAAGCCAGCATTGATATAGCGTGTGCCCCGCCAACCGCGTATATTTCCTTTATCCCGCAAATTGCTGCAGCGAAAAGTACTGCAGGCGGGACTTTCTTCTTAGCCGGTGTTGCTAAAACAACCCGTTTGCAGCCTGCTATTTTTGCCGGAATACCCAGCATCAATGCTGTTGATGGCAATGCTGCTGTTCCGCCCGGTATATATACGCCAACATTTTCAATTGGAGTAAAAACTCTTTCGCATACAACTCCGGGACTGGTTTCAATTGTATAAGATTTGGGTTTTTGCGCCTGATGAAATTTCGCGATATTCTCCGCGGCTTTCTCAATGGCAGTTCGCTGAATAGCTGTCAGTTCTGAACCGGCTGCTGCAATTTCTTCCTCGCTAACCAAAATATTATCGCGATCATATTGATCATATTTTCGTGCAAAAGAGAGTACCGCTTCTAATCCCATTGACCTTGTCAGAGTTGAAATTTCACGGGCAGTTTCAATTGCTTTTGCTAAATTGACTGCACTTCGTTCCAGAGATGTTTTTTTCTCTGCTTCAGACATTCGTGTAAAATCAAGCCTTCTCATAGTTTCCTCATTTATGATATCATATTTTCAATTGGCAATAACAATATACCGGATGCGCCCTCGCTTTTTAAAATACTTATCGTGTTCCAAATAAAGTCCGAAGGAATAACCGCGTGAACCGCGACCAGTTCTTCATCCGCGAGCGGAACGATAGTCGGGCTTCGCAATGATGGAATGAGTTCCATTATTCTTTCCAAAGAAACTTTAGGGACATTCATCATCAAATATCTCGACCGGCGCGCGTTCAGAACCGATCTGATTCGTCTTACTAAATCATCAATCAGTATAATTTTTTCCATACTAAGTTCTTTATTTGCAGATTTGACCAGCACAGCCTCCGATTCAAAAATGGAAAAACCTTTCCTTAATTTATTCATCATCAACGTATTACCTGTTGAAACAATATCGCAAATGACATCAGCCACACCCAAAGCAGGCGCAATTTCGACAGAACCCGAAAGTTCGATGATTTTTGCCGAAAGTCCTTCTGAATTAAGGTAATTTTTCAATATCCGTGGATATGATGTCGCGATAGTTCGACCTTCTAAATCTAAAGGCGAATTTAACGGGATATGCTCAGGATTTGCCATCATAATTTTGCATTTCCCGAATCCCAATTTTTCCAGAATGCCGACTGAAATATTTTTTTCTTCAATCACATTTTCACCTACAATGCCTATATCGGCAACTCCATCTTGAACATATTCAGGAATATCATCATCCCGTAAAAACAAAATATCCAGCGGGAACGTACGCGAAGACACTACTAATCTTTCGGAATAATTTTCTATTTCAATACCGCATAACTTTAGCAGATCAAGACATTTATCTGTTAATCTTCCTTTTTTTTGGACAGCTAACCTGATATTTTCATTAACTTTTTGTTCCATCATATTCCTTTAAAACTAAAAACCCCGGAAGTACCGGGGAAATATCTGTATAAATACAACTCGCCGCGGACACTACAAAAGTGTCACGTGATGATGTTGAAAATTTTTGTTATTAATCGCTTTTTTCATATAACAAAATTAAGAATTTCAAGAATAAAACGCAAACAATATATTCTTCTAAAGGTGTTTTATTTTTATGGAAATTCCACGTACATTTGATTTTATCAAAATAATTCTTCCGTATGACTATGCAAAATGATTCACAAAATAATGTTCCGATAATAACAAAAGAAATTCAATTCAATTCTCAAGACTACATTCACGAAGTTTATATTCGAAATGAAGTTTTGCGTATTCCTTTAGGCTTAATTTTATCGCCCGAACAGTTACTTGACGAAGAAGATGAATTTCATATTGGAGCGTTTATATCCGAAAAACTGATTGGATGTTTACTCTTGAAACAGTTGACACCCTCTGAAATCCAAATGCGGCAGATGGCAATACTAACAAAACACCAAAAAAAAGGTGCCGGGCGCGAGCTTATTTTATTTAGTGAAAAATTTGCAATGGATAAAGGCTTCAAAAGCATAATACTTCACGCTCGTAATACCGCTAAGCCATTCTACGAGAGGATGGGGTATCATACTTGCAGCAGTGAATATTTAGAAGTAGGAATTCCACATTTTACAATGATGAAAATTTTGTAAATCAGTTTCATATAAACTTCATAAATACCAGCTACCCGACCACCAGCCTGATTTTCTCCATTAATTGAGAACGGTTAAATGGTTTCGCGAGAAATTCATTACAACCGGCATCCTGCGCTTTTCCGCGGTCTTCGGAAAATGCATAACCGGTTACCGCTATAATAGGGATGTTTGAATTCTCGTTTCTGATAACCTTTGTTAATTCTAAACCGTTAATCCCCGGTTTAAGAGAAATATCCATAAGTATTAGATCAAAGGATCGGCTTTTTAATAATTTGAAAGCCTTGGCTGCGTCAAATGCCATTTCAACATCAAAATCTTTTTTTAGAATCGCCATAAAAAATAATTGATTTTCTTTATCGTCTTCAACCACGAGAACTGCAGGTCTCTTATTCACGGATATTTTAGTAAATATATCGTGCTGAACTTTTGTTTCTTCCGGAATGACCGGTTTATTATTATTTTGATTTGTATACTGCTTATCAAAGCAGATAGTGAATACTGTTCCTTCTCCTTTTTTACTTTTTACAGAAATGGAAGCCCCGTTAATATCAAAAAGTATTTTTGATATAGCCAGACCTAATCCTAATCCTTCGTATGGGCGGCTAAAACCTATTTCTTCCTGGGAATATGACTTAAATAGATTGGGCAGATATTCTTCGGCAATACCTGTGCCGGTATCACGCACATCAACAGATAATTTATTTCGTACATCCCTATATAAAGTAATAAACACAGAACCGGATTCAGTAAACTTTACTGCATTCTCGATAATATTTTCAAATGCATTATGCAAACCGGCAGCATCGGCAAAAACAGTATCATCTTCAACACCGGAATTGAAATGTATTATGATAGATTTCGCGGCTGCAAAGGGATTAAACTGACGGATAAGAATTTCCAAAGTTGAAGTGATAGAAACATTGCTTTTTGTTACAGGGAAATCCCCAGCCTGAAGACGCGAGAAATTTAGTATTTTATCTACTGTACTAATTAAACGTTTTGAAGATCTTTGAATTGAGGAAAAATACGGTTCTTCTTCTTTGGTTATATATTGCGAAAATGATTCCCTGATAATATCGGACATCCCGAGAATTCCATTTAGCGGAGTCCGTATTTCGTGAGAAATGTTTGAAATAAAGGCATCCTTAAGCTTGTTAGATAATTCTGCCTGCTCTTTTGCTCGAATTAACTCATCAAGAATTTGTTTTTTCTCTGTTATTTCTTCCTTGACTGCAAGATAATGAATTATTTTTCCATTGTCGTCAATAATTGGTGAAATTGAAGAGGACTCCCAGTATAGCTCTCCGTTTTTCTTCTTATTGTGAAATTCGCCGCGCCATTCTTTACCTGAAGAAATAGTTTCCCACACAATTTTATATTCTTCTTTAGACATTTCACCGGAACTCAAAACCCGCGGATTTTTCCCGAGTAATTCTTCCGGCAAATATCCAGTTGTTTCAAGCGTTTTGGGATTGGCATATTCAATATTTCCATCAAGATCGGTTATAACAACTGAGGCAGGACTTTGCAGTACAGCCTGCGATAATTTAATAAGTTCTTTTTCAACACGCTTGCGCTCAGTTATATCCGTTGAAACACCGATAACACCAATAACTTTTCCTGAATCATCACGCCATACAGTTTTATGCGCGAGGAATACACGAGGTTTACCAAGGACAAAACCGATCTCATCACGTATATAGCCCTGGCCGCTCTGCATAACAATTTCATCCGTACGCCTGAACTCATTAGCAGTCTCACCGCTAAGCAATTCCATATCCGTACGTCCTATCACATCTGCAGCTCTAAAGCCAAGCATTTGTGCCCCTGTTTCATTTATTGAACAATACTTCCCCGATGAATCTTTCGCGAAAATTGCTTCAGAAGCACTTTCTATGATAGTATTAAGAAGATTCTTTTGTTCGAGTAATTTTTTTTCTGCTTCTTTCCGGTGATTTTCCTGCTCAATAAATTCCATAGCAAACGCAATATTTGCAACCATCTCAACAAGAAGTTTGACTTCGTTTTCATCAAAGAAGTCAGGTTCTGCAGCATACAGATTGAAAGTGCCGCCAACAGAACCTGCAACAATAATTGGGAAAGCAGCAGATGACCTGAAACCCATTCGCAAGGCATCATCGCGCCAAGGAGACATAATCGGGTTATTTTCAATATCATTTGAAATATAGTGAATACCGGTCCGCATTGCAATGGAAGTAGGCCCCTGTCCGCGCTGGCTATCACCAAGTCTGATTTTTAATTTTTCTAAGTAATCCCCAACCACTCCCTCGTGTGCAACAGGATTCACGAGTTTTGTTTGATAGTCAAGCAGCCCAATCCAAGCCATACGCAGCTTACCCTGCTCAACGGCAATTCGGCAGGCTGCCTCAAATAATTCCTGTATTACACGTGTTTGGACGATGGTATGATTTACCTCGCTTAGCACGGCATATATCCGATTTAATTTTTGGAGACGGCTCTCTGCCCGTTTCCCAGCTGAAATATCCTGTTGATACAGACTTTTTATAGACTCATTTTCAAGTCTCAAGTCTTCCAGTGCTTTAAGAAGTTCTTCGCGTGTTTTAGAATGATTCTCCATTATAATTCTCTAAAAGCAGTGTTCTTGAATCGGAAGAATAGTATAAAAAGTGGTTCCGGTTTTAATATCTGAATAAAACCCTGCTCTTCCTTCGAGGTACCTTTCTGTTAAAAGCTTCACGCTATACGTTCCTAATCCGCGACCGGCTCCTTTTGTTGAAAATGAACGTTTGAATATTTGCAATTGTATAACAGGGGGTATAAACTTACTGCTATGAACACTGAAAACGAAATAATTCAGCACTTTTCTGCCGCGAATACTCACCTCTCCGTTTTCAGGGGTGGCTTCCAAGGCATTTTTTAGCAAGTTGCCAAGAATCCTGTTTAATAGCCGCGAATCTGTTTCAAAAGAATAATCAGGGGTATCTCCGGCAGCAAAAATAATCTTGTTTTCTGCAACAGGATGTTTTTGATAAAGTTGAATAACAGTCCGGATTTCGGCTGCTGCATTAACAAGATGTTGTTTAACTATCAGTTCGCCGTTTTCTGCCGCGACCATATCCCTTTGAGCCTGGATCTCATCTATAAGCAGATTTGACAACTTTTCGAGAATCGCGCCAAACTCAATTGTTTCCTCGGGAGTAGCATCAGGAAGCAGCTGCGCGAAGCCCCTTATACCGCCGGCGGTATTTAATATATCGTGAAAAAAAATTCGTTCTAAAACGCCTTTCCTTTTGGAATCACTGATATCATTTAAGAGAAAAACTACATAGCGTTCGCTTCCAAAGTCCAAAGGAACGCAATGCACCTTGTAATCAAGAGCATCGTTTGATTTTGTTAGTATCCGGCATTCCTCATCGGCAGCTGCGCCTTCCTGGCTGCTAAGTATCGCGCTAACTGCTCCGCATACTATGCAATTCTTCGTTGTCCCGCAGCCGCCTTCCGTCTGATCTGAATGGACACAATTGACAAGTTCACCGGGACGAAGCCCCAGAATGCTCGTGCTTGTCTCAAGTCCTAAATAATTCAGCATTGCCTTATTTGCAAAAACAATCTGCCTATTACTGTTCAAAATCAGCATAATATTCGGGATCATATTCATTACTAAAGAATTCTCAGTGAATGAGGTCAGAAAGAGATTAGAAGCATTAATTTCATCCATTGTAGAACGTTCGGGCGAAGCGAATTCTGTTTTCACGGGTTTTACCTTTATTTTTAGAATATCTTTTTTTATTGAATAATCAGTTAGAGAGAAATCTACCTTGTTTTCGTGTCAGTTGAGCTGATCTGTTTTGCATCCCTAAACGGTTCGAATCTACAAGGGTAAAACGGCCTATCAATGATTGAAGGTTCTCGGTTAGCCTGCTAAGATCTTCGGCTGCCCGCGCAATCTGACCTGTTCCTGCAGCTGATTCGTGTGTAACACTGCTGATATTATCGATATTTTTACTAATTTCTTCCGCGGTTGTTGATTGTTCTTCACTCGTGGCAGCCACCTGATTTACCAGATCAGCAACAATAACATTTATTTCCCTAATCTGAATTAATGCTTTAGCAACCTCTTCGGTCAAAATCATTCCCTGCTGCACGGATTTACCGGCTTCTTTCATCGAGTCATCTGCTTCTTGAGCTTCTTTCTGAACAGTTTTTATAGTATCAGCAATTTCTTTAGTTGCCTTGGTAGTGCGTTCAGCAAGCTTCCTCACTTCATCCGCCACAACCGCGAACCCTCGCCCCTGTTCCCCTGCTCTGGCTGCCTCGATAGCGGCATTCAATGCCAATAGATTTGTCTGATCGGCAATTTCATCAATGACTTGCGTAATTTCGCCAATCTGATCTGTTTTTTTTGCAAGCGAAGTTATGATCCTGCCTGTTTCCGTTGTCGCATCAACTATACGAATCATTCCCTGCTTTGTTTCTTCAATTTTCTTCTCTCCATTTTTAGTACTCTCATTTGCAAGCCTGGATTTTTCAGCAGCAACACCTGTATTCCGCGATGATTCCATAATCGTTTTTGTCATTTCTTCAACAGCACTTGCTATTTCAGAAGATTGCGAACTTTGCTCCTGTGCACCGGCTGCCATTTCTTCGGAACTCGAAGATATTTGAGTTGCAGCACTTGCAGCTGCCTGAACAGCGGACGAAACCTCGGATAGCGCACTGCTAAAAGAATCCGCGAGACTGTTTATACTGTTTTTAATAATTTGATGATCCCCGCTGAACTCGCGGGTTACTCTTGCTGTTAAATCACCTGTTGCTAAAATTGCAAGTACATCAGAGCCTTCTTTAACAGGGAGGATAACAGAATCTAATGTCGCGTTAAATCCGGCAATAATGTCACGATATCCGCCCCTGAATTTCTGCTCGCTGCCCCTTGTTGAAAGCCGCCCCTCAACACCGGCTTTCGAGAGCATAACGGCTTCTGCCACCAGGTCGCGCAAGGTTGATGAAATTCCGTTTAATGCCGGCGCGAGCAAGTCATCCTTATCGTAAACAGGAACGTTGACATTCACATTGCCCTCCATAATTTCGTGCATCGCATCAGCAAAAGTTTCCAATTGCAAGGCAACTTTATCAAATGATTTTGCCATCATTACAATCTCGTCATTACCGTCAATGTTTGCCCGTGCTTTCACGTGACCCTTGGCAATTTCCTGGGCTATTTCATAAACTTTTAGAACCGGTTTATTGATAAGGTTGCTCATAAATATTCCCAAACCAATAGCAACCAGCAGACCGCTTATCAATATAGCAATAATGGTGTTTCTTACTTTTTCGTAAATTGCAGTATTCTGCTCACTTGTTTCTTTTGCAGATGCTTCATTATGAGAAATCATCTTGTCAATCTGCGTCTCAACTTGCACGACATAGTTCTGAAGCTTACCGTTAAATAACACGCTCGCCTCATCAAGTTTCCTTTCATCAAGTAAATTCAGGTAAACTTCGTTTTCCTTTTTCCAGTCCGCTAACCGCTCGGTCAGGATACGAATAAATTCATCATCTTCATCATCTATTGAAGTCGTCCTTAGCTCTTTTATATGCTCCTGAATTTTCTCCTGCAAAGTCTTGATTTTCTCTATATATCCCTCAATGGCTGAAGCCACACTTTCACTTGAAACACTTTTTGTCTGAACCTGAAATTCCAACATAGCAATTTTCGCGTTATTTACACGAACTCTTTGAAATGCAGTCGATAAATCTCCTAAATCCGCGAGCGGAATTGCTGCTTTTTGGTAGAGAAAAGTATCCCTTTCATCCATTATTTTCATATTTGAAATCGCACCGTAACCGATGAATAGAACGATAAAAGCCATAATACCATAACTAACTAACAGCTTTTCTCTGATCTTGAGATTATAAAACCACTGCATAACAATATCCTTTTCTGAATCGTTTAATATAATAAGATAAATAAATTTAATTATCGAAAGAAAGAACGGGAAAGTTTAGTTACAACTGCTTTGTCGCGGCTATGCATGGGAACACCCCCGACTTAACCAAGTATTTCCTATCTATTATTCGCGCGTAAATATTCACGCAATTCCACATAAGCATTAGCTATCACTTTTTTTATATCATTTAGTAACTCCTGCAATTTTACTTTATTCTTTTCGGTTTTCAGTATATTATTATATAACTCAAACTTCGGTTCTAAAGAGGTTAATCCAACATACCCGAGAGTAGGCTTCATACTATGGGCAACATCAGCAGCTTTTTTAAAATTACCCGATGCAATTTCATTCTCCATTGCCTTGATATATCCAGGGGTATCTCTTAAAAATAACGTTACCATCTCGAAGACAAATTCATTATCATCTCCCCCTATTTCGCTCATAACACTGAGGTCTATTAATGGAGTTACAGGTAAATCCGTGCTATCGGAAGAATCAATATCCGCGTTCATTTGAATCATTTTATTGGCTAAAACAGATGCTATTTTCTTAACCAGATCATCCGGCTTGTAAGGTTTACTCAATTTGTCAGTCATTCCAGTCTCCGGCTGCGAATCCTTTGGGTCCAGTGAAGCAAATGCAGTGAGTGCAATAATAGGTATCCGGTTTTTTGGTTCGGGGAATTCGCCGCGTATTCGGGTAGTAGTTTCATAACCATCCATCAAAGGCATTCCTAAATCCATCAAGATAACATCAAAATCATTTTCTCTGAAAATATCAAGTGCCTCGAAACCATTTTTAGCAACCATATACCAAGCACCATATTTTTGCAGCACTTTTGTAGCAACGAATATATTCATAATATTATCTTCAACAATAAGCACTTTTATCCCGGACAAATCAATTTTTCCGGGAAGCAAATTCGTCTCGTGAATAGCTTCCATAGCGTGAATCGATGATCCTACGTGGAAGTTTAGCTCAACAACAAATTTGGAGCCAACACCCATCACGCTTTCAACATATATCTGTCCTTGATTCAACTCAACCAGCTTTTTTACAATTGCCAAGCCCAGTCCGGTTCCTTGTTTGGTTAAAGCTCCTTGATTAGAAAGCTGTTCAAAACTGTTAAAAATGCTGCCAACTTTGTCTTCCGGAATTCCCGTCCCTGAATCTGAAATAGTGAATTTGAGCAATACAGAATCATCAGCACCTGATATTTTTGAACAGTTGAACATAACACTGCCTCTATCGGTAAATTTAATGGCATTGGAAACAAGATTCAGCAAAATCTGGTTTAGCCTGACCTCATCGCCAATTAAATTGTCCGGAATACTTTCCTCGACAAAAAAATCAATCTGAATAGATTTCTCTAAAGAAATGTATTTAGCAGTATTATTTAGTTCATCAACTAACTTACGAAGGGAAAATTGCTTCATCTGAAGCTCAATTTTTCCTGCCTCAATTTTACTGAAATCTAGAATATCATTAATAATTACTAAAAGGTTTTCCGCGGAAGCTCGTATCGAATCCAAAAATGGCTGCTGTTCCAAAGTGGGATTCATTTCCAGCATCATCTGAGTCAGAGCCACAACCGCGTTCATCGGGGTACGAATTTCGTGGCTCATATGGGCTAAAAATTGTTCCTTAGCTTTCATTGATTCTTCGGCAGTTCTCTTGGATTGAATCAACTCCTCCATTACTTTTTTGCTTTCAGTAATATCTCTTATGGCTGCCGTAAAATAAGTTTTTTCTTCTATTTTCATTTCCTGAATTTTTATTTCAACAGGAAAGATTTCACCGTCTTTTCTTTGCCCTTCAATTTCTACACCGTTCCCGATAATTCTTGTATCATTCAAATCAAGAAAATGGCTTCTTCCCACGATTAGGTTTTCACGGAAATATTCCGGCAGGAGAATTTCTATATTCCTGCCCAGTATTTCCTCTTTGGTATAGCCCCATATCTTTGTTATTTCATCATTTATCATAACGATATTATTTGATTCATCTATCGTTGCTATACCTTCACCTACAGTATTAAGAACTGCAAAAAGCTGACGCTGAGAACCGGTAAGCTTCAGCTGTGCAACTTTTAGATCAGTAATATTTAAACCATATCCGATTAGATATTTTACTTCTCTATTTTGATCAAATATCGGGCTAATAACCCTCGTGAAGTATTCATTTTTTCCATCACGGAGAGTAATCTCTTCAAAATGTTGAGCAGTCTCTAATTGAATAGCTTCGTGTAATCTATTCTGCCGTTCCCTTGCAATTGATGGGTCTAATTTCTTTATTTTGCAATAATCAAAATCAGTTTTCCCAATCATCCATTTTCTCAATTCCGTGTCATTCACGCTTGCAGGATTCAAGAATAAGTAACTTAAATTTTTATCAAAGACTGCAACCTGCCCTGGAAGGTCATTGAGTATTTGTTCGTAAAAGCTTTTTAACCTCTGTATTTCTCCTTCAAATAATACGCGTTCTGTAATATCTCTTGCAACAGACTGAAGCCCAACAATTTCTTGATCGCCAAATATAATTTGAACATTTTGTCCCAGCCAGACTATTTCGCCAGATTTTTTAACTGCCGGAAATTCAAAATATGTACTTGTAGTTTTTGAAGTAATTTGATTTTTATAAAAAATCATCATCCGTTTAACGAAATCCTCTCTTACAAAATCAAGGTAATGCTTTCCGACTAATTCGTCCACGCTGAAGCCCATAATTCTTACCGCGGTAGGATTCACGTAAGTAAAAATACCATTTGGGTCGATTCTATATATTATTTCCCCTGCATTGTCAATAATATGTCTGAAAAGTTTCTCGCTCTCTAATAATTTCTTCTCGGCATTTTTCTTTTCGGTTATATCTCTATACTGCCATAAATGTCCGCTATAATCTTTCGAAATAAATATCGGTATATAATCTCTCTCGAAAACTCTTCCATCTGCCAAGTTCAGTTCCTCACCCTTGACTACTTTTTTATCCTCTAATATTTTTGAAATATCTTCAACAAATCCTACAGGGTCTTGAAATAGTACTTTTGAAAGTTCCGTTGCCGCGACACAGTCATAGCCAATCAAATTTTCAGGTGAATAAGGGATCCCGAACATAGTGCAAAACTCTTGGTTGGAGACAACGATTCGGCGGTTTTCATCTTCAACTAAAATACCGCTTTGTAAACTTTGAATTAGCGCGGAAATTCTTGAATTAGCTGTTTTAAGTTGACGCTCAAATTCAATTCTGTTAGTGACATCAGTCTGAACTCCGATGAAGTTTGTCAGTTTTCCTTTTGAATTAAAAATCGGACTTATTCTCAAATCATTCCAAAACATCGTGCCGTCTTTTCTATAGTTTCGGACAGTAACGGTGCAGGATTCTTGCTTTTTAATTGACGCCCGTAATATTCTTAGTCCTTCCTGGTCATTATCTTCACGTTGGAGTATTCTTCCATTTTTGCCGAGGACTTCTTCCAAAGAATAACCTGTTGCCTTCAAATATGCCGGATTGCAAAACACAATCGGGTTATCAGGCAAGTTAGGATCAGTGATTAAAATACCGTTGCTGCCTGAATTTATCGCGCGTTCATAAAGAATGAGCTTATCTTCAGCCTCTTTTCTTTTTTGAATTTGACTTGTCAGAATATCTGAAATTGAAATCAAATCCTCATCTTCTATTACTTCAGATGTAAATACCACTTCATCTTCGTGACGGAGTGATGAGATAGCCGATTTAAGTTTATCCAGCACTATCTTTTGACGTTCGGTTTCGACTCTTAATTTTTTATAGGCTTCTGTCAGCTCAAGTGAACTGAGGTCAATGCTTCTTTCAAGAAGAGATCTGTCAGCTTCATAATGATCGTAAGAAGCGTTAACCGCTATCAAAAGCTTTTGAAAGTCTTCAGGAATGTCTCTATATGCAATTGAGCTTCTTCTCAATTGCCTTTCTAACAGTTTATTCACTGTTCTTTACCTTCGGTAATCGTTGTAATAGTCATTGTTTGGTTATGCAGCTGGCACTTTCCTGATCGCGAAAAGGGAGAAATCTCGCCATAAGAATAAAACCCCAATAATATCGTTTTATTTCCAAGTACTTCTCTTACTCCTTCAACTTCCTCCTCGATTCTTTGCCCAAGTACTATTTTTCTACCAATACAGCTGATTAGAATTGCTATATCTGGAGAATTTCCTTCATTAACGAGTGAACTGTTAACCGCGGCAAGAGACGCGCCTTCAATTAATCTATCGAAATTTGCTTTCATCAATCGAGCCAATGCTCCCCGCGGAATATCACCGGCAAATGTCATAGATTGATTTGCTTCATCTATAGATAGAATGGTTCTAACGACAGGTTCAATTGAATCGGGAACTTTGATACTAAGCGGAAAAAGCAAAGCATTGCCGGGCAGACCTTCGGCAAGTTCTCCTAAATAATTTTTATATAAGCCGAGTGCCGATTGACCATCCAATTCATACAAAATATTATTTTCAGATCTTGTTATCAATCTCTCCGGTCCAAACGAATCCCAGCCGCCAATAGATCCATAACCTATTTTTAAATTACTTCCATAGAATCCAACAGCTGCAATCTTTCCTTCAGAAGGATAATCGTTCAGGCCAACAAGCGTTTTTTGAAAACGGGCACCATCACCTGCCAAACCTCCGGTCATTGAAACATCAGGAGGGAGCGCGTCACTCATACCGCGTACTAATTCACTTCCGTTTACTAATTGTCCATCCGAGATAACGAATATATGCGAAAGCCTCTCCTTCGGGAAAAGTCCCGCTAAGTTCTTTCCCGATTCGTAGCTCATATTCAAGGAAGCAATATCAGTTGAAAATACCTGCAATTCTGTTCGTTCAAAATAAATTGCTGTTACGATAATTGAATCATCCAAAACTTCAGACCCGATTATTTCACCTGCAGTAGAGCAAATTAATATATTCGAGTTAGGATAAAACGACTTTATTTCATCAAAATGTTTCTTACTTTCAAGCGCGTTCCTCCCGCCAAACGCGAGAACTAAGTTAGCCTTAAATTTAATCCCTGACTCGGTTAATTCACTCCAACCTGATTTTTCTCTCCAACTAATTTGCTCTATTATCATTTGTATGAACTCACTTTCAAATAAAATTTAATAATAACTTACACGTGCTGTTTGAATTACAGATTAAAAGATCGCGCTATTCAAAAATCAGTGTCATCTTTTAATCTGTTGATTCATTGATTCAGATAATTCTCATATAAAAATTAACCAAATTAAGTTACGAATATTAGTCAATTTTTGTTAATTGAAAAATCTTTCTTGAAATTAAATTATTTTGAGAAAATTTTCGTACTTGAAGAAAATATATTGCAGGGGCGGCCGTCCTTACGAGTCCCAAAAAGACAGGTATGTTGTATGTTAGAAGTTTAGATGGAATTCAGATTTTCTGTGTATTTTTACTTTTTCCTTTAACATTATTCCGGAGTTTTATATTCTATGAAAATATTAATAACCGGCGGAGCCGGTTTCCTTGGCATTAACTTGGTCCGTTACCTGCTGCAAAAAAATCATCAAGTCGTTTCTTATGATATGGCTCCTTTCGACTATGAAGACTGTATGAAGGACATTGAAATCATTACCGGTGATATACGCGATAATGCCCTGCTTATCAAGTCTTGCAAAGGCGTGGATATGATTGTCCATACTGCCGCCGCTCTTCCGCTTTATAAAGAATCTGATATTTTTTCAACCGATATCGATGGCACTCGCGATGTACTTGAAGCAGCGAAAAGGAACCGGATTAAACGAGTTGTTCATATATCATCAACTGCCGTGTATGGAATCCCTGACCATCACCCGCTTTATGAAACCGATGAACTTATTGGTGTTGGTCCCTACGGGAAGGCAAAAATTCTTGCTGAAGAGGAATGCCTCAAGTTCAGAAAAGAAGGTATGTGTGTTCCCATATTAAGACCGAAATCATTTATCGGGCCCGAACGGCTTGGAGTATTCCACCTGCTCTATGACTGGGCTTTGGATAAACGCGGTTTCCCGATTATCGGCAGCGGCAAGAATCGCTATCAACTGCTTGACGTGGGTGACCTGTGCGATGCAATATATCTATGCTTATCATTAGATGAAAAAATTGTTAATGACACTTTCAACATCGGGGCGCGCGAGTTTACCACGATGATGGAAGACTATCAGGTTGTGCTGGATGATGCCGGATTCGGTAAAAAAATCAAGCGGACTCCTGAGTTTCTGGTTATTCAAACTCTTCGTATTCTTGAAGCTTTAAAAATATCACCGCTCTATAAATGGGTATATGAAACGGCATCCAAAGATTCGTTTGTTTCAATTGAAAAAGCCGAAAAAACGATTGGTTATAATCCGCGGTATTCCAATAAAGACGCTCTCCTCCGCAATTTCAGGTGGTATAAAGAGAACCTGCACAAGTTCCAAAACACTTCAGGCGTTTCTCACCGTGTTCCGTGGAAACAGGGCATATTAGGATTTATTAAGTTGTTTTTCTAAGACTATGAAACCGCGCGAAATAATCAAGCTCACACGAGCAAAGCAATGGATAAAAAACTTTTTTGTATTTATCCCGTTGATTTTTTCCAAGCATATATTTGACCCGATATATCTATGGCAAATTATGCTTTGTTATTTCGCGTTCTGTTTTATGTCCTCGGTTGTCTATATCGTGAATGATATTGGCGATATAGCTTCGGACAGGTTACATCCAAAGAAAAAATTCCGGCCCCTCGCGGCAGGAACAATCAATGTCTCTACTGCAAAAGTAATAGCGGTTATTTTCTTTCTGTGTGCTATTACTATCAGCTTACAACTAGGGGTACGGTTTATCGCGGCAGTAAGCGCGTATTTTCTATTGAATGTTTTTTACACGTTCTATGCAAAGAATGTTGTTCTCCTTGATGTGTTCTCGATTGCAACGGGATTTATGCTGCGTGTTATCGGGGGTGCCTTTGCAATCAAGGTGGAAATATCAAGCTGGCTGATACTGACAACAATGTTTCTATCGCTGTTTCTTGGAATAATGAAACGCCGCTCGGAAATAAGTGTTGTATCGGGGCAGGCTGCCGGCAGTACTCGAAAGGTCTTGGAAAACTACAGCATCGAGTTCACCAATCAGCTTGCAACCATTTCCGCATCAGCAGTAATTATTTGTTACGCGCTCTATACTATGGCGCAGCGGACTGTTCAGGCATTTCACACGGAAGCGTTAATATACACCACCCCGTTTGTAGTGTTCGGCATTTTCCGCTATATATTTTTGGTTCACAAATATGAACAGGGAGAAAACACTGCCGATATGATGCTGACGGATAAATCAATGATAATAACGGTATTATTGTACCTTCTATCAACAGTTGCAATAATTTATTTTAAAATGATGTGACAGTTTAGTCTCACTATTTCATACTCAACGAAATTCGCTTTCGTTCAATATCAAGAGTTGTTATTGTTACGTCAATAATATCTCCCACTTTCATTTGGTCTAACGGATTTTTCACGAACTTGTTTGCCATTTGCGAAACGTGAACCAATCCGTCCTGCTTTACTCCAATATCCACGAACGCGCCAAAATCCACAACATTGCGCACGGTGCCTTTCAAGCGCATTCCTTCACGCAGGTCTTCCATCCTTAGCACATCGCTCCGCAAAATCGGTTTCGGAACATCTTCGCGAGGGTCACGTCCCGGTTTCTTTAAATTCTCGATAATATCCTTCAATGTCGGCACACCTAAGTTCAGTTCTTTCGCAACTTTCTCAACGCCTTTTTTATTGACAAAGAACTCGATCATTCCAAGCGTCTCGCGCATTGTCTGTATGTCCAAATTAAACATCGAAAGCAATCTCAGCGTAGCTTGATATGATTCAGGATGTATAGAAGTATTGTCCAGCGGATTTTCAGCACCCGGAATTTTCAGGAATCCTGCTGCCTGTTCAAATACTTTCGCGCCAACTCCCGTTACCTCGAGCAAATCCGCGCGGCTGGAAAATTTACCTTTGGATTCACGATACTTGAATATGTTGTCCGCGATTCGTTTATTCAAACCGGATACATAAGCGAGAAGTGAAACCGATGCAGTGTTCAGATCAACTCCTACATAGTTCACGCAGCTGATAACCACGTCATCAAGTTTTTTGGATAACAATTTTTGGTCCACATCGTGCTGATATAACCCGACACCGATTGATTTCGGGTCAATCTTCACGAGTTCCGAAAGCGGATCAAGCGCGCGCCTTGCAATAGAAATGTTTCCGCGCTGGCTTGCTTCCAAATCAGGAAATTCTTTTTTTGCTACTTCCGATGCAGAATAAACCGATGCCCCTGCTTCGTTTACCATAAGATATTGGCAATTTAATTTATTATCCTGAATTAGTGATGCAGCCATTGCTTCTGTTTCCCTGCTCGCGGTTCCATTGCCGATTGCAATCAAGTCAACATTATACTCGCGGATGAACTTCAATGTAATTGCCTTTGCTTCAGCCATTTTATTCTTAGGCTCGTGGGGATATATTGTCGCGCCGGCAAGATATTTTCCGGTTCTGTCAATGACGGCTATTTTACAGCCCGAAACATAACCGGGGTCAATACCAAGAATCATTTTATCGCTCAGCGGGGGCTGCAATAATAAGCTGCGCAGGTTGCTCGCGAAAATTTCAATCGCGTGCAAGTCGGCCTGCTCGCTCAGAATATTTCGCACTTCTTTTTCAACGGAAGGAAATATTAACCGCTTGAATGAATCGGCGGTTGTTTCTTTAATTATATCAATGAATACTGTCTCGACACCTTTCAGGAAAATTTTAATTATTCCCGCGAGAGCAGTTTCAGTTTCAAAAACAAAAGAAACATCAAGAAACTTTTCAATCTCGCCCCTGTTGAGCGCGAGAATTTGATAGGGTTTCAACTTGAAAATATCTGATTGAAATTCATAATAGACACGATAAATATCTTTCTTATCTTTGTCTTTTAACTTTTCATTCTTCGTTGTTTTGAGAGAATCATCATCGCGTTTTGTCGATTTTAGTTTCGATTCTTTCTGCAAAAACTCGCGGGTGAACTGCCGCACCTCCGCTGTTTCGTTAATCATTTCCGCGATAATATCTTTCGCGCCCTGCAAGGCTTCTTCCTCGTTGTTAACACCAAGCTCGATATTAATAAACTCGCGCAGTTTCTCTTGGAAGTCGCCTGCAAAAGTCGGGTTTTCCAATATAAACAAAGCAAGCGGTTCAAGCCCCTTTGCCTTGGCGATAGTTCCGCGGGTTTTACGCTTGGGTTTATAAGGGAGATACAAGTCTTCTAATTCCTGAAGTTTCGTGCAAGCTTCAATTTTTTGCCGCAATTCATCGGTAAGTTTTCCTTGTTCCTCGATACTCTTGAGAATAGTATCGCGTCTATCCTCGAGAATGGTCAGATAAGAAAAGCGTTCTTCAATAAGGCGTAACTGGTCTTCATCAAGTCCGCCCGTATGTTCTTTACGGTAACGTGCAATAAACGGGATAGTAGAACCTTCGGCAAGAAGATTGAGAACAGTCTGAACATTTGCCGGTTGGAAGGAATTTTCTTTAGCAATGGCGGAAACAAAATTCATAAAACTAAAAGCTCCTGTAAGTAAGTATCATAAAATTCTAATACTAAATTGGCACTGAATTAAGAAGAAAACAAGTTGTATAAAAAGAAAATTTTATTATTCTATTCTGAGACTCATTTGCTCCGGCGTACTTGATTACATATAGAATTAAAATCAGGCTTTTTCAATCTAATACAAAACCGACAACAAGTTGAATAGTATGCCGATACAAAGTAAATGGAATCCTCGCGGCATTACTCCAAAGGAGTAAAATTTGAATAACCGTGCGCGAAGCGGTGCGATGCTCACGGTAAAACGCGCAGAGCCCAATCTCTCGTCTCCGTAGGAGGCGAACTTACCACTCAATATTGCCAAAAAGTTACTGATTATACCGGATTTTGGTTGTCCCCTTACACAGTACACCGGATCTTGTTTGTTTCGTTTCCGTGAGCTTCTACCGCTTCGCGGCTCGAAACTCACGGTTATTCAAATTGAACTCTTTCAGAGTTCTCTGAATAACACGCTTGATTTAATTTAACTTGTTCTTGGTTTGGTATAAGGTAATAGATAAAAAAATATTTAGCTGATGCAGCAAATAAGTAAATTCCGAAAGGTGCTATGAATAATGAAAAAACAAAAACTATCGTCATCGTGGAAGATAGTTTAACTCAGGCTGTTAAACTGAGAATTATACTTAAAGAAGACAACTACAAAGTGATAACCGCTAATAATGGCGTAAAAGCACTTGCAGTTTGCCGCGAAACAATACCCGATCTAATAATCAGCGACATTATAATGCCTGAAATGGATGGTTTCGGGTTATGCAAAGCTATCAAGGAATATCCGGAGCTTAAGGATATTCCTGTATTGCTTTTGACCACGCTTTCTGATTCGGAAAATATTCTGCGTGCTTTAGAGGCTGGTGCTGACTATTACCTAACCAAGCCTTATTCACAAGAATATATACTCACTCGTATTGCTGCCATTTTTAAAACGGAACGCATCGATGATAGCAATAAAGAACAGTTAGCATATAGCACCAACGATGGGAGACTGAATATTTTCACAGCGGGTAAGAAGCAGATTATTCGATTACTAATGTCAACTTATGAGAACGCTATCGAGCAGAACCGCATTCTCAGAATTGCTCAGCAAGAGATGGAAACATTGAATAGTCAACTGTACATTGCAAAACAAGAGTCCGAAGCCGCTACCGTGGTAAAAAGCCAGTTCCTTGCAACTATGTCGCACGAAATAAGAACACCGATGAATGCAATAATAGGGTTGTCTAATCTGGCATTGAATACCGAGCTTGATGCGAAGCAATTCGATTATCTTACAAAAATAGAGCGGTCAGCACTTTCCTTAATGGGCATCATTAATGATATCCTAGATTTTTCTAAAATTGAATCCGGTAAATTGAATGTTGAGTATATTGACTTTGATTTGGAGCAAGTTATGGATACTGTTTCCAATCTTGTCGCCCAGAAAGCACACGAAAAAGGATTGGAATTTAATATAGATATCGCGTCGGATGTGCCTTTCAGCGTAATTGGTGACCCGTTGAGGATTAGTCAAATTATGGCAAACTATTGCAGCAATTCGGTTAAATTTACCGAAAAGGGCGATATTGTTTTAAGAGCAGAGGTTGAAGAAAAAAAAGAAGATAAGATAAGGATAAAATTTTCCGTCAGGGATACAGGGATTGGGCTGACAGAGGAACAACAAAATAAAATGTTTCAGTCGTTTAGTCAAGCGGATAGTTCAACAACCCGCAAATATGGCGGTACCGGATTAGGGCTGGCTATCTGTAAAAAACTTGCTGAAATGATGGGGGGCAGCACCTGGGTGGAAAGTGAATATGGTAAAGGAAGTATTTTTTATTTTACAGCCGAATTTGGAATACAGAAAGTACAAAAAAAGGACGAGTATATCCTTGATATCGATTTGATAGGGCTTAAAGTTTTGGTGTGCGATGACAATGAAAACGCCAGGGAAATACTGAAAGAAGCTCTTGAATCCTTTTCCTTCAATGTTACTCTTGCCGGTTCAGGTGAAGAGGCGATCCGGCTGCTTTCTAACGAGTCCGATAAACCATACGAGCTTGTGCTTATGGATTGGGAAATGCCCGGAATGGATGGGATAGAGACATTGAAAATAATACTTGATAGTCGGATTAATATACCCACGATAATGATGGTAGCTGCATTTGGTCGGGAGGAAATAGCTGAGCAAGCCCGCAGAATTGGTATTAATGGATTTATAACCAAACCGGTTTCTAATTCAAGTCTATTTGATGCTATTATGGATATATTTGGTAAAGAAGTGAGGACAAAACGCACCGGAGCGGCGAAAGGAATAAAGTATAAAGATTCTCTTGAAATGATAAAAGGCGCGAAAATTTTATTGACTGAAGATAACGAGATAAATCAGCAGATTGCTTCAGAATTATTGGAGCAGGCGGGATTTGTTGTTGAAATAGCCAATCACGGGAAAGAATCTGTCGAGATGGTGAAGAATTCGGGAATGCCATCGAAATATGATATTGTCCTGATGGATTTGCAAATGCCGATTATGGACGGTTATTCTGCCACAAAGGCTATCAGGAAAATGAAAGAATATAATGAGCTGCCTATTGTAGCTATGACTGCTGACGCGATGATGGGAGTAAAAGAAAAATGCCTTGAAGTTGGGATGCAGGGTTTTGTAACAAAACCGATAGACCCTGATGAAGTGTTCGGTGCTCTTGTGAAATGGGTAAAACCCGGAGAACGGGAATTTGTGAAAATGGCAATTGATGTATCAGGGACACCAAACCCTGCGATTGAATTGCCGTCCTTTTTGAATATTGATGTTAAAGATGGACTTCGCAGGGTAGGAGGTAATATCAAGCTCTATGTCAGTCTTCTAGAAAAATTCTATTCCAAGAATCAGGATATAGTTAATGAAATAAGGGAGGCAGTAAAGCAATCCGGCAGGGAAAAAGCAGTACGTTTTGCACACACTGTAAAAGGTGTAGCCGGAAATATAGGTGCTGTTGAGCTGCATAAAGCATCTGCAGCCCTTGAAGGTGAGTTGAAAAAAGAGATACCGGAAAAATTTGGTGAATACATAGCAGATTTTGAGGCAAAACTTCTCGATGTACTTGATGAAATTGGTCAGTGCAAAAAGCAAATTATTGAACCGGAAACTCAGCAAGATACTTCAGAATTAGACGTAAATGTATTCAGACCCTACTTGGTGGAGCTTAAAACTCTACTTGAAGAATCCGATGTTGCCGCCGTCAATAAAATTGATGAAATAAACCTGTTGCCGGGTGCCGGAAACATAAGCAAAATACTTAAAGATATTACTAAAAGTATAAAATCCTATGAATTTGATGAGTCACTCGATCTCTTAAAAAAAATAGTCATTGAAATACAGATTGAATTATAATAAGAAATTGTGCAGTAAGGAATAGATATGGACGTTAATCCTCAGGCTAAAATACTAATTGTCGATGATGCTCCTGAGAACATTGATATACTTCAGAATCTTTTGCAAGGATTTAAACTGAGCGTTGCTCTTAATGGAGAGAAAGCCTTAAAACTTGCTTTTGGTAATAATAAACCTGATTTAATTTTACTTGATATTATGATGCCGGGTATTGACGGGTATGAAGTTATACGCAGATTGAAATCCGATGAAATTACGAAGGGAATCCCTGTTATTTTTATCACGGCACTTTCAGAAGCAACAGATGAAACAAAAGGATTCGCCCTGGGTGCCGCGGATTATATCTCTAAACCCTTTCAGCCGGATGTGGTGCGAGCCAGAGTATTAACGCAATTGGTATTACAGGCGAATAAATCAGAACTTATGCGGCTGAATGCTAAATTGATAGAAAATAACAAAATTATTGAAGCTGAAAGGAAGCGGGCGGATGAACTATTAAACAACATCCTTCCCGAACAGGTGATAAAAGATTTAAAGGAAAAAGGATCAACTGAACCGATGCTTTATCAAAATGCTTCGGTATTGTTTCTTGATATCGTTGGATTCTCGAAATTAGCATCAAAAATTCAGCCAAGAAAACTAATTGATGAATTAAATGAGATTTTCTCGAAGTTTGACAGCATTACAGATATTTATAATTGTGAAAGAATAAAAACAATTGGTGATTCATATATGGCTGTTTGCGGCGTTCCGGAACAAAACGAAAAACACGCTCAGCTTTTGATGGGTGCCGCGATTGATTTTTTAAGCTATATTAAAGATCGAAATTCAGAATTAAGTGAAGGACAGCATAAGTTTGAAATAAGAATCGGAATGAATTCTGGTCCATTGGTAGGAGGTATAGTTGGTACAAAAAAGTTCATCTATGATGTTTTCGGCGACACGGTAAATATCGCATCGAGAATGGAAAGTCACGGTGAGCCGATGAGGATAATGGTATCTGAAAACACTTATAATCTGATCGGGCAAACCTATTCTTTTGAAGAACGGGGCATAGTTCAAGTAAAAAATATTGGTGATATGAGAACATATTTTTTAAGAAATAAGTATATTTTGTAATAAGATTTGAAATGATTTACAAATGAGTGAAATAAAAGAAAAAACCATACTGATAGTAGATGATGCATCGGAGAATATTGCAATATTAGCTGAACTACTAAGTGAACATAATATCAAAGTTGCAACAAACGGTAAACGAGCTCTCGAAATAATCAATTCCGGAGCATCTCTTGACCTTATACTCCTTGATGTAATGATGCCTGAAATTGATGGGTTTGAAGTTGCTCAGCGGGTAAAATCAAACCCGCGATCTGCTTCTATCCCGATAATATTTGTAACCGGTAAAACAGATGTTCAAAGTTTCATTCGCGGGTTTGATCTTGGAGCAGAAGAATATATTTTTAAGCCATTTGACAGCGAAGCTGTTTTAAGGATAGTGAATAGTAAACTTTATGTTGAATAGCAGCCTTTTCCCGGCTCTATAACATTTCGCGTGGGAAAAAAATAGTAAAATTTAAGTCGGGTCTGGAATCCGCCTCAAGGAGCTTCCAATATCTTGAAATAAAGGGGCTGTCAATATTGGAGTAGTTGTATGACAGTACAAAAAGTCCACTCAAATTTCATATCTTTAGCCTTGTAAAAATATTATAATGTGCTAACAATAAAATAAATCCGCTAATGAAAAAAGCTTTTGTCCACGAATGGTTCGAGTATCCTGCCGGCTCAGAACAGTGTGTTGAATCGTTTATGAACATCTATCCTGATTTTGATGTATACGCGCTTGTCGATTTTTTTTCCAACGAGGCGCGTGCTAAATATTTGAAAGGTAAAACAACACGAACATCTTTCATTCAGCAATTGCCCGGTGCAGAAAAGCATTTCAGAAAATATCTACCGTTATTTCCTATTGCCATCGAACAGATTGATGTGACAGACTACGATGTCGTGTTCAGTAATTCACATTCAGTTGCTAAAGGGGTCTTAACAAAAAGTAATCAACTTCATATATGTTATTGCCACAGCCCGATGCGCTACGCGTGGGATTTATATCATCAGTATTTACGTACTGCAGGACTTGACAAGGGACTGCTAAGCGTGTTGACACGCTATTTTCTTCACAAAATTCGTATCTGGGATTTTACCACAGCCAACCGTGTGGATTATTTTATCGCTAACTCGCGCTATACCGCGGCGCGGATTCAAAAGATTTATAACAAACCTGCAACGGTAATTTATCCACCCGTTGATGTTGACAATTTCCCGTGTGAAAGTAATAAGGACGACTATTATATTACTGTTTCGCGGTTAGTCTATTATAAAAAAATAGATTTGATTGTCGAGGCATTCGCGCGAATGCCCGATAAAAAACTTCTTGTAGTCGGCGAAGGACCTGAATTAGCAAAGATAAAATCACTTTCAGCCAAGAACATAGAACTGTTGGGGTATCGCCCGCGTTCAGAATTAAAAGTTTTATTGCAGAAAGCAAAAGCATTCGTATTCGCGGCAGAAGAAGATTTCGGTATTGTTATTCCCGAGGCACTTTCGTGCGGCACTCCCGTGATTGCTTTGCGAAAAGGCGGAGCGAAAGAAACGGTTACCGATGGCATAACCGGTATCCACTTCAATGAACAAACAGCGGATTCATTGCGCGCGGGTGTTGAACGTTTTGAAAAAACAATCGACACATTTTCATCTGCCGCTATTTCACAAGATGCACAGCGGTTTAGCCGGAAACGATTTGAGGAGGAAATAAGGTTATTTGCAGATAGTAAAATTGAGATATTTTTTGATTAGCAGAGTGAAAATTTTGCAGTCAATAGGCGGATTTTACTTATGATTACAAAACAACGTTCACTATCAAACTCCGCGTTAGCTGCTGATGCAGCCGCCATTATTATATCATTTTTTGTCGCGGCGGTCGTTTCACAGTCGTTTGCAACGCTGATGCTTCACTCGTATATGTTCGCGTTATTGCCTATACTGATATTTATCTGGTATTTTTCAACATCATCGGCAGGGTTTTATAAAGATATTGGGGCACGTGTTTATTTTGAGCAGGTAATGCAAACTTTCAAGTTCGTGATTATTCATTCCGCGACAATAGTTTTTTTCATATTTATCGTGAAAGAATTATTGTTTACTCGAAACTTTTTGTTCATCTATTCCTTCCTGCTTCTCTTTTTTGTATTTCTTCGTCTTGTTATTTATCGAAAGACGGTGAAGCATTTACGCCGAACAGGGAAGTTCGAGAGAAAGTTGTTAGTTATCGGGAACATAAAGGCAGTTGAAAATTTTGTATCCGATATAATAAACATTCCTTCGCTTGGCTATGAACAAATAGAAACATTCCCGCTTGCCGCTTTGGATGAAGATAATATGGATGCAACAATAACGCGGTTAAGCGCGGTTATCGAGAACAATAACATAAGCGAGGCAGTAATTGCTCCTTCGCGGGTAAGTGAAGAAAATATTCTTCGCGTTATCAAACTCTGTAACGTTTTCGCGCTGCATACTTTTTTGCTCCCTGACTTTCTTTCATTACTTCCCAAGACAGTATCGCTATCCACGATAGGCAGCTATCCATTGTTTTCAATCCGTTCCGAGCCGTTAGAAGAGTTCCAAATGCAGGTATTAAAACGAATTGTTGATATTTTATTCGCGTTAATTTTTTTTGGTTTAGCAGGGTGGTGGTTATTATCTATTCTCGTTATATTACAAAAAATATTTAACTCGGGACCCGTTTTTTACGTTCAGGATCGGGTGGGGAAAAACAATAAAACATTCTTATGCTATAAACTCCGGTCAATGATATATGATCGCGGGGGGAAAGCTGCTTCAATAGGGGATGACAACCGCGTAACCCGATTCGGCAATGTTTTACGCAAATATAATTTGGATGAATTACCGCAGTTTTTTAACGTGCTAAAGGGTGATATGTCGCTTGTAGGTCCTCGCCCGCACGCTGTGTTATTTGAAGAACGATATAAAGAGTATGTGGATGAAATCAGGCTTAGGAGCTTGGTAAAGCCGGGAATAACAGGCTGGGCGCAAATTCACGGGCTGCGCGGCGATGTTGCCGATCCGGAACTAAACAAACTGCATATAGAAAAGCGTATCCTGCACGATATATGGTATGTAGAAAACTGGTCTTTATCATTAGACATTAAGATTATTTTCATCACGTTTTGGCAGATTATCGGATCAAAGAATCAGGGAATGTAAATTTAATAGGCAGCGTGTCCTGAAAAAGTCAAAAGGTTTATTTGTTGTTCCTAACGTGTAATATGCCTTTTTAGATTTTTAGGTATCAATCATTTTTCGTAACTTCACGGTTAAGAAAATTGAAAGGTCGCGCGAATGGGAAAAAAAATTGAATCCCCTGAGACAAAAAAGCATATCGATGACTCCAAGTATTCAATGGAGACACACCTTATTTATGGAAAGAATGAAAGTGTCAAGTGGGACTATTCTCACCACGTTGTCACTCCTATGACTTCATCAGTAATATTTCGTTTAGACTCCGTTGAACGCGGTGCTGAAGGCTTTAGCGAATTTGCTAACACGGATTCAGAAGTTAAAGGGCAGCTCCCAATATATATATATGACAGATTAGGCGAGCCTAATAAAGACTTGTTAGAAGAGAATCTTGCTTATATTGAAAAGGGTGGAACTGCAGTTACTTTTGCATCTGGTATGGGAGCAATCTCCGGTATCTTGGGTGTTCTTTGTAAATCAGGAAATGAAATTATCGCGCACAAAGCTCTTTACGGATGTACATACTCATTATTGGTTAACTGGTATCCCCGCTATAATATCTCCTCGAAACAAATCGATCTAACGAACCCCGGAAATTTACATACTGTCATATCCTCCAATACAAGAGTAGTATATTTTGAATCACCTTCTAATCCGACCTTAGATATAATTGACATTAAAGCTATACGCGATGTAGTTGATGAATATAACAAAGACAGGAAAGAGAAAGAAAAAATATATATTGTTGTTGATAACACTTTTGCAACACCATATTGCCAACGCCCGATTGAGTTCGGAGCCGATTTTGTAGTTCATTCACTAACAAAGGGAATTGGCGGTTTTGGAACTGATATGGGTGGCGCGGTTATTGGTCCGGCACATTTTAGAGATATGCTGCTGCTAATCCGAAAAGATTTTGGTGCCGTACTTGGGACAAAAGCTGCTTGGTCTATCCTCACGTATGGACTTCCTACTCTTCATCTGCGTATGCAAAGACAAATTCAAAATGCAATGCAGGTAGCTGAATATCTTGCAGAGCATCCATTGATTGAATATGTGAACTATCCGGGTCTTCCGTCTTTTGAATACTTTAATATTGCAATGAAACAGATGCTCGATTTTGATGGTGATTTTTCGCCGGGCAGTCTGATTTATTTTACTGTAAAAGGGAAAGATTCCGCGGAGATGAAAGAGAACGGCAAGCGGCTTATGAATTATGCTGCAAAAAATGCTTACACTCTAACTCTCGCCGTGAGTTTAGGGCATACAAGAACCCTTATGGAACATCCTGCATCAATGACTCATTCTATGATCCCCCCTGATGAATTGCTTGCAGCAGGAATACATCCCGGAGGTATTCGCCTCGCGATCGGGCTGGAAAACAGCGAAGACTTGATTATGGATTTGGAAACCTGTCTGGCTAACCTTTAAACTATATTATATCTGATAATATTTTGGTAGGCGTAATTGGTGATATTCACGGCTGCTACTATACGCTGCGTGATTTAGCAGCAGCTGTCCGTGATAAGTATGAAAATATTGATATTTATTGCGTTGGCGACATAGTTGACCGCGGTTTACATTCTCTTCCGGTGGTGAGTTATTGTATAACAAACAATATAAAGGTTACACTTGGCAACCACGATTGTATGTTCTTGTATGCTTTTAAATATCCTAAACATCCTTACTTTGGAAGTTGGATATTGAATGGTAATTATGAGACAATTAATTCATATTCGTGGGAACAAGAAAAATTGCGGGAGCATCTCAATTTTATTGACTCATTTCCACTTTTTTATAACCTTGAAGATTGTTTTATTTCACACGCCGGAGTCTCGATCAATTATGGTAATGTGTTAAAAGACTGCGTAAATTGGGATAATGACAAATGGACACGTTTTTTCGCGAACGATATTAATGATGACATTTTCTGGAACCGATCAAAATTATTTAATATTGGTAAGCTCCAAGTTGTGGGGCATACAAAATATGAAGAGGTAACTTTTGACAAGAAATCCAACGGATTGTATATAGATACAGGCGCGTGCGGCTCTAATAAATTGTCGTGCGTAATCATTGAAAAAGGGAAATGGATTGATACTCTTTCATCAAAAACGAACATTCTTGATCTTTGTCAGGTAGAATTTTGAATATAATAGCGATATTGTGCTTTCTGAAATTATTTCCATATTTTTTAGCAAATTTCAAAAAAAATAATATTTTCAGATTTAGTCATATTTTCATAAATTTATGTTTTAATCTTTAAGAATAATAAATTGAGAAGTCGGAGAACTATATAGAGGCTTGATACTATTAATTAACTGAAATTTCAGGGTGTTCCCGCGAGTTTCTTTAGTCAGTTGTAGTCATAGAAAAATAGGTCCGATTATTTTTAAAATAAATTCTCAAATCCGATTTCTAACCTCGTTAGGTTTATTACCCGGTGCTGTATTGCTGTGCCTATTCAGCATTGGTTTTGTTCTATCGAACGAGAGTTTTGAATCTTCTGATTTAAAATGGAATCCGCGTTATAATTTCTTTACAATAGATTCTGTTAGGAATGTTGCCAATGGGAAACATTCGTTGGATACAACCGCGAAACTCAACGGCGATACACTTCATACTTCTAATGTCATTATGTCTAAGGACTCACTTGCCAACAATAAAAATGACAGCCTAAAGTTATTTCAAGTTCCTGTTGACAGCCTCTTGTCATTTGGTGACACATCTGCAAAAAAAACGGATTCGTTGAAACCTGTTTCTTTCAATAAGGATACTTCTCATTTAAAGATAGATTCATTGACTGCAAAAAAAGATACTTCCCATTATAAAATCGATTCATTGACAGCCAAGAGGGATACGGTTAAAATTGACTCTCTAAAAATTGATTCAACCGCGCGTAAACAATTTTTCAAATATATACATAAAGATTTTCCAACCTCTTCGGTTTTTACCAAGCGTCCTTCAAAGTTTTTTGCAAATTCTACGCGAAGAACAAAGACTTTAACAATTGATTCGACAGGAAAGTATATGATACTCCGCGAGAAAATCGGGGAGCAATTGATTAAGCCTGAGCTAAAAATTCCAATTAACGACTACATTGCTATGAAGATGAAGTCAAGAGAAAACGAAATGTGGGATGCTCTCGCGTTGAAATATGAAGCAAAAGCGGGTAAAAAAGATTTATCTAACATTATTAAGGATATAACCGATTTCGAAATTCCTCTGCCAAGCGTTGGAGTATTAAGCATTTTTGGCGCACCGAAGATTAGTTTGCGTATTGGAGGTTCAGTTGATATCCACGGAGCGTGGCGAAACGAAACCACTGAAGGAATTACTGCTTCAAGTTTGGGAAATACCCGCAATGAGCCTGATTTCCGCCAACAAGTACAGGTAAATGTTAACGGAACTATTGGCGACAAGCTGCAAATTAGTGCCGACTGGAACACTGAACGAACTTTTGAATACGAAAACCAGTTAAAAATAAAATATACCGGATTTGAAGATGAGATTGTTCAAAGCGTGGAAGCAGGTAATGTTTCCTTATCAACATCCGGTTTAGTTGGAGGCAGCGAAGCTTTGTTTGGTATTAAAGCTAATTTCAAAATGGGACCGTTGACACTCACGGCTATCGCATCTCAGAAAAAAGGTGAAGTGAAAGAAAAATCGGTATCAGGAGGATCGCAGGCTACTGAAAGCACGATCCACGCGTATGATTATTCCAAAAATCACTTTTTCCTTGACAAAGTTTACGCGGATACAACGGAAATTGCAGGCAGTGAGCTTAATCTGTTTTACAAGTATTTTGGAAATCCTACGCCTGTAATAACAATGCAATACCGCGTAAAAGATATCGAGGTTTGGAAAACTGTATATCAGACAGTTAGTGATAAATCCCTTGAAAGGAATGGTATTGCATATATCAACTTGCCTGAACGAACTGAAGCAGGAAAATATCCTGAGTCTTTGAGGGATTCATCGGGCCGCCCGGGAGCAGTTGTTAAAGGCCGCTTTGTTCGCCTGATGCAAGGTCAGGATTATATTCTCCACCCTGAAACAGGCTTTATAACATTCAAGACAAATTTGCAGGATCAAGATGCTATCGCGGTTTCTTACCGCAGGGAGAACCTGATGGTTGGTGCGGAAGATGACCTCTTTTATGGCGAGTTCCTTTCATCCACGCAGGCAGATACGGCTAAAAGAATAATTCTGAAGTTAGTAAAGCCGCCAAATCTCCAGCCGGAAAATACAGAGGCGTGGAATCTTATGCTGAAAAATATTTACCCGTTAGGCCCTCGTGATATCAAAAAGGAAGGATTTCAGCTTGATATTAAATATGCAGTTCAAGGAAGCGATCCGCAGTCTATACTCAATAATGTAAAATTATTAAGTGCTTTTGGTTTTGATTTGGTTGACGTGAGCGGCAATGCTCAGCCTGACGGTATTTTCGATTTTAAGCCGGGAGTAACAATATTGCCTGAAACAGGTGAAATTATTTTTCCTCGTTTGCAGCCTTTTGGCAGAAACTTGCCATTAGCAGATACAAGCCTTTGCTATAATGATGTATATGATCTTTCGACCACCTTTGCCAAGCAGAATACTATGAAGGACAAATTTCTCATTGTCAGCAAATCAACCGGTTCATCTCAGTCAACCTATCAATTAGGATTCAATATTGTAGAGAATTCGGTAAAGGTTTCTCTAAATGGTCGTGACCTTACCAATGGAGTTGACTACACTGTTGATTATAACATTGGAACCGTAACCATCAGAAATGAATCCGCGTTGGCTCCGGGTGCGAATTTAAAAATTTCTTATGAAGAAAATGATCTTTTTCAGATTGCATCCAAAACTTTATTCGGGTTGCGCGGTATGATTGATATTTCGCAAAACACAAAATTAGGTTTTTCAATGCTGACGCTTAGCCAGCAGACCTTGAGTGACAAGGTTAGGATTGGTGAAGAGCCTCTCAGCAACTCTATTTACGGTCTCGATTTTACAACATCACGCGATTTGCCCTTTTTGACAAATGCTATAGACAAAGTTATATCAACCAAGGAAATGTCAAATTTCAAACTCACAGGGGAAGTTGCTATGATGAGTCCGAACCCTAACACAAAAACAAGCACCATCACAAGCGACAATGGGAACAATGTAGCCTATATAGATGATTTTGAAGGTGCTAAACGAATTATTCCTATTGGTATCAGTTACACTTCGTGGAAAGACATCAGTATCCCCGATTTGTTAGACCCATTAATAGAATCACTTCCCGGTCTTTCAAAAATGGATTATAAGGGGAAATCGTGGTGGTTTAACGTGCTTCCTTCAAACGTGAATTATAAAAGTATATGGCCGCTCAAGAAAGTGGCAACCGGAGATGAAGCAGTTACTGTTTTGGATTTTGTATTTCAGCCGGATGCTGCCGGTGCATACAATTATGGTGTTGACGGCGTGAATCATCCAATAACCGAACCGGAAAAAAGCTGGGGCGGTATGATGAAAATGCTTTCTTCAACAGCGAATAATCTTGATGAAGAGAATATTGAATTTATTGAATTTTGGATGCAGCTGCAGGATGTTGTACCTAAAGGTGCTAAAGTCAATATTGACTTAGGCAGAATTTCTGAAGACGTGATACCAAACGGAAGACTCGATACCGAAGATAAAAATTTGAATGAACTTATAGATCAGGGCGAAGATATCGGTCTTGATGGATTGAATGATGGACAGGAACGGGATCAGTACGGGAGTGCTAATAGCGACCCAAGCAATGATAATTTTTCGTTCTCCAGAACAGGTACTTATGTGGCAGATGACTATATGCATATCAATGGAACTGAAGGAAACGCGGCATTAACAGATGTGGGTAGATTTCCCGATACAGAGGATCTAAATCACAACGGAACTTTAGATGATGCTAACAGCTATTACAGATACGAAATTCCATTAGATACTGCTGTATCAGTAAATCCATTCATTGCTGGCGGCGGTGGCAGTGCTGATAAATGGTACTTAGTTCGTGTTCCTTTGAAGTCATTTAAGACAAAAGTTGGTGATCCAAGTTTTACAGTTGTCGATATGGTGCGTGTTTTTGTTACCGGTGTTTCAAGTAGAACCCATTTTAGGATGGCTGAATTTAATCTTGTTGGAAACCAATGGCAAAAAAACGATACAACAAAGTCAATAATGTCAATTTCAGTGGTAAGTGTTGAAGATAATCCTGAATATTTTAGTCCGGGTGGTGTACAGAGGGAGAAAGATAATACAAGACCGGATCAAAATATTTTAAAGAACGAGCAGTCTCTTAATCTTAGATTTAATAAACTTGCTGTCAATGATTCACGGCAGGCAATAAAGTATCTTTACCAGCCGCTGTATCTGTTTAATTATAGCGAGATGAAACTTTATATTCACACACCAGAAAGCTATGAAACCTCATCTATCGCTTATTTTAAGGATACGAGCGAATATAATTCTGATGTGTCATTCCGATTCGGCACGGATACGCTTAATTATTACGAATACCGTCAGCCGCTTCAACCGGACCCGAGCCAAAGGAACTGGAGTGAAATTGATATCAAATTTAGCGAATTAACAGCATTAAAGCAGATAAGAGATTCTGTAAATATGGATTATAAAGTAAGTGTTCCGGGTAAACCCGGTCACTATTATGTAGTTCGCGGAAATCCGACTTTGACAGCGATTAAGTTTCTTTCATTTGGGATTAAGCACAGGCAAAACAGCAATCTTGCACTAAATGAACCGGTCTCCGGCGATATTTGGGTAGATGAACTCCGTGTTATTGGTGCCGATAATACCAAAGGCATTGCCTACACTGCCTCCGCATCACTTAAATTAGCAGATGTTATTTCGCTTAACGTGAATGTTAGTCATACTGACCCATATTTCCACCGTCTTTCTGATCGATTTGGGTCAAAAATGGATCAAATGGCTTGGGGCTTTTCAGCTGACGTGGATGTGTTGAAAATAATTCCGTTAGGAGGACAAGATAATAATTTGAAAGTTAATTATTCACGGTCTGAAAGTATAGGAAAACCACTTTATCTGGCAGGAACAGATATCAAAGTTTCGGAAGCAAAAAAATTGGCAATGGATAAGCTGCTTAAAGACACAAATCTAACCCGGCAAGAGGCTGTTAACTTAGCCAATCATATAGAAACCGATGCGCAAAACCTTAATGTTTCGGAAACGTGGACGGTGGCTAATATAAAATTAAAATTGCCGAGCAACTATTGGTTGATTCGCGATACTTGGAACAGTCTTTCATTCGGATTTAATTATAACAAAACTTTTTCGAGAAATGCAACAGTCTTGGATAGCCGAAGCTGGCTTTGGAATGCCAATATGAACTACACGCTAAATATAAGTCCGGACTATTCTTTTTATCCCGCGGGACTGCCTTATATAGGCGGTTTATTTGGATATTTCAACGATTATAGAACTGCACGTGTATATTATTTGCCGCAATCAATATCATACAATATTACTGCAAAACGTTCACGGTCTTTTAATACAAACAGAACAATCGGCACCAGCATAGCTAATGAAATTATAGCCAGGGATTTTGCCACTACTCGAGGATTGTCATCTAACTGGAAAATGACAGAAAATGGATTTTTTAATGTTAGTACAACTTATTCATTTGATGCAGCAAGTTCTTTAAGCTATCTTGAAACAGATGCTTTCTCACAGCAGCGTCCGGAAAGCAGGATTTGGCGCGACATATTTACCAGTGCTTTTTTCGGTAAAGATTTCCAGTATAGCCAAAGTATAGATATAAAAACATCGCCCAGACTACCGAATATTTGGGATTTAGGCAAATATCTTACTCTTACCGCCGGATATAATGTCCGTTATCAATGGTCCAATGATGTCAGGCAAGAGGAATTAGGCAGGTCTGTTGGTTATAATAACAGGACATCTTTAGGGCTTACATTAAGATGGAAAAGTTTGCTTGATCCGCTTTTTCAAGATGATCCGAATGCAGCTCAGCAGCCAAATACACCGCAACAGCAAGTTCCTGAACGGGGAAGAGATTTTGGAGAAGTAAAAGGAAGGCAAAATGGCTTACCGCGTCCCGGCGAATGGCAAAATCCATTGACTGAACAATCTCAAACCCCCGCCGCAGGACAAGTACAGGGTATGCAAAATCCATCAGCAACAGTTGGTACACAGCCAGTCCGTCCTGTTATTGATTCAAATTTTGTAAAAAAAGATTCGGTTTCATATAAAAGTGATTCTCTCGTATTGAAAAAAGATTCTCTCGCGGCAAAAAAAGATTCAATTCAAGTCAAACCGAAAAGTCCAATTTATAAACAAGGACTTTTAGCACTGAAAATATTAGGCAGGATTTTAATAGCTGATTATGAAAGTATCGCGATAAATTTCTCTAATGATAACACGTTAGGTTCCTCAGGTATTCGCGGAACGGGAAACGGTTTAAAGAATTTCTGGGGAATAAAGTACAACTCTGAAGAAGGTCCATCGCGTTTATATATGATTGGATTGAGCAGCGATGTCGGGTTGAGAGCAAAAAAAGCCAACCTGACAGATAATTTTTCTCAGCGTAACAGTATTGATCTAAGAACCTCCAAACCTTTATGGGAAGGCGCGAAGATAGATTTCACTTGGAAACTTGGATGGTCTGTTTCCAAATCTACATCATTATTGTCCGATTCTTTGGGACACGTTACAGTTACAAATGTTACTTCGACTGGTTCTATTAACAGATCGTTTCTTACGCTGCCACCGGTGTTTTTCCTTTCTTTCTTGAAGAGCGGAGTCAAACGGGTACACGAAATATATGCCCAAGGAACGCAAGACCAGGCTGCCTTATCTAATGCATTTTTACAAGGATTTGAAACACTCCCGCTTTTGGGGAAAATTGGATTTATGAAAAACTTTACTAATTTTATTCCTCGCCCAAATTGGCGTATCACGTGGGATGGACTTGAGAAGCTAATCTTGTTCCGAAGTTTTACTAAGCGGGTTAGTATAGACCATTCATATACTTCTGAATACACGGAAGGATGGAAGATAGACCAGACAGGAAATCAAGTTGTACAGTCACAAAAAATTACAATGGGCTTCCAGCCATTAGTAGGATTGAATATGACATTTAATGATTTATGGAGTGGAAATATGACCGGCAACATTAAATATTCAACTCGTTCAGGATATGATCTTGGAGCAACTACAAAAAATATAACTGAAGATTTTTCTAAGGAAATCGGTATATCATTTAACTACTCAAAGTCGGGATTCGAGATACCGCTCTTTGGAATTTCATTAAAAAATGACATTGAGTTTTCTTTTTCATATTCAACAGCAAAGAGCTCCAATATTCTTTATGATCTCGCTCAATTCAACGAAAATGGCACACCACAAAACGGAACTACACGTATATCATTGGAGCCAAGAATCAAGTATGTTATAAGTTCAAGGGTTACGTTATCAGTGTTTTACAAGAGGTCTAAGACAACACCTGAAGGCGCGGCACGCGTTCCGCCTACAACAACAAATGAAGCCGGTTTAGATGTGAGAATATCAATTCAATAATTCTAAATTCTATTTTGAAATTGATTGGAAAACTTGTAAATTTAAAAGATAAATAAAATTTCAGAATTCATCCGGAGGGATGGGTGAGTGGCTGAAACCAACGGTTTGCTAAACCGTCGTAGGGTGTAAAACTCTACCCCGGGTTCGAATCCCGGTCCCTCCGCAGAAAATTTTGGTAATTCGTTGTAAAATAACGAGTTACCATTTTTCTTTTTAAACAGGTCCATTTTGGTATTGTTATCTCCGCTCACTTTTGCTATTTTAGGACAAATTTTTAAGATATTATAAAATAACTTATGCAAGAATCAGTAAATATACTCAACTTACTCCTCCCGTTCCTCTATGCTTTGAGCTTCGGCGTATATCTGTTGGATTTTTTCAAGGATTTCAAGAATTTTGACAATTTTAAGAGGATATTCTTGTTCCTCGCGCTTCTGATTCACGCGATCTATTTGATCGTTAGAACAATTGAATTTCATCATCCGCCGATTACAAATGTTTTTGAAATATTCACAGTCATCGCCTTCACTATCACTTTTTCGTATTTTATTCTGGAGCTTGCAACTGATATTCGCGGTACCGGATTATTTATTATAGTTCTTTCTTTGTTGTTCCAAATAATTTCAAGCATATTTATTCGGGAACAAAGTTTTAACGATCTTTTTAAAAGTGCCTATCTCGGGTTTCACGTGTTTTCAGCACTGCTTGGTTATGCAGGTATTACGATTTCCGCGGTATATGGATTTTTATATCTGCGTCTCTATGACGAATTAAAACATAACAAATTCGGTTTGGTATTCAGGCGACTTCCAAATCTAGAAATTTTGGAAAAGCTAAGTTTTTTCTCAGCCATCATTGGCTTTATAATGCTAACCATTGCCGTAGCTGTTGGTATGGTTTGGCTTCCGCAAGTTCCCGCCCTTAAATTTTCATATTCCGACCCAAAATTAATTGGCACCGGATTGGTGTGGCTGCTTTACGGGTTTGGAATTGTATCCAAAATATCGGGTAAATGGCAGGGGAAAAAAGTTGTCACGCTTTCTATCGCGGGATTTCTTATCGCTATTTCTTCAACAATAGTAACTAATTTTATCTATAAAAGTTTTCACTCTTCTTTTACCGGAACTTTGCAGTAGAGTTTGAATAAATGAATATTATTGGTATTTCTGTAAACCATCACACTGCTCCGGTTGAACTGCGTGAGGCTTTGCATCTCAGACAAGATGAGATAAAGAATATGCTTATTGAATTGAAGGCTTCATACTTCAATGAAGGATTTATCATATCAACATGCAACCGAACTGAAATTTACGGTATCCCTAAAAATAATGAATTAACTTACGAGCATATAGAAAATTTTCTGATTGAAAAGAAGCCCGTTGGTGAAATAAATAGCACACATTTTCACAAATTCTTTTCTTGCTCAGCTGTGAACCATATATTTCGAGTCGCGGCGGGAATTGATTCTCTATTTATTGGCGACAATCAGATTTTGGGACAAGTCAAAGAATCTTTTTTAATTGCTGAAGAACAGGGTGCAGTAGGATTTCTATTGAAACGGTTGTTTGATGCGGCGGTTCGAGTCGGCAAACGCTCGAAAACAGAAACAACAATAAGCGATGGAGCCATAACTGTCAGTTATGCCGCCGTTCAGTTGATTGAAAAAATATTTTCAGGACTGAATAAAAAGTCTGCTTTGGTTATTGGGCTTGGTGAGACAGGTGAAATTGCAGCACGCCATTTAAAAGATAAAGGCATTGGCAAACTTACACTAACGAACCGGACTTTTGAAAAAGCAGAAAAAATTGCCGAAGAATTGCATACGGGAATTGTACCGTTCAGTTCTTTTAAAGAATCATTGAAAGACTATGATATTATTATTTCCGCGACATCCTCTTCCGACCTCATCATCACCAAAGATGATTTGGCGGCATTAAGCAAAAAACGCGGCGGGTCGCCGACTATACTAATGGATATTGCTATCCCCCGTGATATCAGCCCTGATGCCCGCAAATTTGAGAATATATTTTATCACGACATTGATTCACTAAATATCATTGTTGAACAAAATATTAAGAAACGAAAAGACGAAATTCCAAAAGTACAGGCAATAATCATAGAGGAGTTGGTCGCATTCTTTAGCTGGTTTAATTCGCTTGAAATCGCGCCAACCATCAAATCACTGCGTGATTATTTTGAAGATATTCGTGCCGAGGAAGTTAAATCGCAAATTAACAGGTTTAACGAAACCGATAGAGAAAAACTTGAAATTGTTACTAAACGAATTATTAACAAGATACTGCATCATCCCACTATGGAATTGAGAAAAACAGCAGATTTTGGAATGGATTCCGAGAAAACCATCGCGAAAATCGCGATCATTCGCGATTTATTCGGTATTGACGCGAAAGAAGAAAAAACCTGATCTATAACGGTTTGTGCAGGTCAAAGCAGATGAGTCCAATCTACACAAACAACCAAAACACTTTATCGTATGTTTGACTTTGCATAATAAACACAACATATTTTCATCAAACATATTTTTTTGTAGAGTGAACTCATAAATCCTTTGCCGCGGCAAATCGTACAATTCGCCGGACTTTTGCTTTATCCCAAAATCTTCATAACCGCGTCAATTCTGCCAAGCGGCGCGGAAAGTTGGACTCCTGCTATTTTGCCGCGAACTCTTGCCAATGTTTCTTTCGCGATATCAACACCTTCATCAAAAGCCGCTTCCTTAGTCTCAGTTTTTCTCATTCTTTCCATAATGTCATTGGGAACCGAAGCACCCGGCACTTCGTTATTCATAAACTGAGCGTTTCTATACGAAACAAGCGGCCAAATTCCGCAAATCAACGGAATTTTAATATGCTCGATTCTTTTAAGAAATTGCTCGAATATTTTTATATCAAAGACCGGCTGTGTAATAACGTATTCTGCACCTGCTTCGATTTTATAATCTAATCTTCTAAGTTCTTCATCCAAGTTGATAGCTCCCGGGTTCACTCCCACGCCTACACAAAATCCGCTTGGTTCTCCGATGGGATTACCTGTTAAATCCAACCCGTGGTTAAGGCGCATAATTAGATTTGTTAACCCTATGGCATCAATATCAAAGACCGCGGTTGCATCGGGATAATTACCAAGTTTGGGCGGATCTCCGGTAATGGAGAGTACATTTCTAATTCCCATTGCCCACGCGCCAAGCAAATCGGACTGCATCCCTATGACATTCCTATCTCTGCAAGCGTAATGCAAAACCGTTTCAATTCCAACATCTCGTTGAATCATTAGTGCCATAGCAAGTGCTGACATTCTTGCAGAAGCTCTCGGGCCATCTGGAATATTTATAGCGTCAATGCCAAAATAGTGCAGCTTCCTTGCTTTATCAATTTCACGCGTGGGATTGGCTCCCTTTGGCGAAGTCAGCTCGACCAATTTTACAAATTCTTTCCGAACGAGTTTAGTAGAGAATCTGCTTTTCTCTTCTTTCTCATAGACTTTAACATTTGGAGTAGAATCTACTTTAAGCTCACGAACGTGAATATCCATCCTCTTAGCCGGCTGTAATGCCTGCACTGCCCTGCGCATTGCTTTAATATGTGTGCCGTTTGTTCCGCAGCACCCTCCAACAATAGAAGCCCCTGATTGAATAAATCGTTTTGCATATTCGGCAAGGTATTCAGGAGATGCCATATACATATTCCTGCCGCCAACATTTTGCGGTATGCCGGCATTCGGCTGAATCGAAATAGGAATTAATGTATGCGGTTTAATTATCTCGAGGGCATCTAACATAAGTTTTGGACCTACCGAACAATTAAAACCGAGTGCATCTACATTATAATGCTGAATATTTTCAACAAATGATAATAGAGGAGCCCCATTCACCAAATTCAAATCATCACCTATCATTATTTGTGCAATGACGGGCATATCGGGAGACAATTCTCTAAGAGCAATAATCGCCTGCTCAAGCTCAGGAATAGATACAAAACTTTCAAATACGATTAAATCTACTCCCCCTGCAATCAAACCCTTTATTTGCTCTTTGAAAGCGTCTTTAGCTTCCGTGAATGAAACTTTACCTAAAGGTTCAATTTGAATCCCCAGCGGGCCCACCGACCCTGCAACATAAACCAAATCTTTAGCGATGGCACACGCCAGCTCGGCTCCTCGTTTATTAATTTCAAATAATTTATTGTCTAAACCGTGAGGAGTCAGCCTGAATTTGTTTGCGCCATACGTGTTTGTTTCAATTACATCGGCACCCGCGGTAACGTATTCCTTGTGGACTTCAGTCACTAACTCAGGGGCGGTAATGTTTAATTCATCAAAACACCGATTAATATATATTCCTTTGTCATAAAGCAATGTACCGGTTCCGCCGTCAAACAGAACAATTTCGCTTGACAATTTATCTCTAAATGATTTCATACTCTTTAAGCTGCTATCCTAATAATCCTAAAATAATAATAAAAATAATATAAAAAATCTTTCTGTCAAAATATTCAAGCAATTTTACACTTTATTATTTATCTTGCGCGTAGCAGAAATAATTTACAGGATAATAATAATATGAAACATAATCAAAAAGTTGCAATACTTGGAGCAGGCAATATCGGGCTTGCAATCGCCGGAGGAATTATTAATTCAAATTTATCGGCACCGGAGAATATATATCTTACCCGAAGGAGCATCGCTCCCATCTCAGAATATTCTCATAAAGGATATAACGTAACCGATGACAACGCGGCAGCCGTGAAAGCAAGCAGTATTATTATTTTGGCTATTCAGCCGCAGCAGTTGAACACGCTATTGAACGAAATTAAACCGGCACTCTCATCGAGTCATATTTTAATTTCAGTTGTATCGGGTGCGTCCATTTCAGCAATCAAAAGCATAGTCGGGGGAGAAATAAAAGTTGCCCGTGCTATGCCAAACACCGCGATTGCCATCAGGGAATCTATGACCTGCATTACTGCCGATGATAAAGAAACTTTAAGCGTGACAAAAGAAATATTTGACGTGTTAGGCTCAACTGTGGAAATAACAGAAGATTTAATGATTCCCGCGACCGCGCTTTGTGCCTGCGGCATCGCGTTCTTTCTTCGCGCTGTCAGAGCCGCATCTCAAGGAGGAATCGAGATTGGTTTCCACGCGGATGACGCGCTTTTAATGGCGGCACAAACAGCCAAAGGTGCGGCTACGCTCCTTTTAACGAATCATCTTCACCCTGAGAATGAAGTTGACAAAGTAACCACTCCCCGAGGATGCACGATAAGCGGCTTAAATCAAATGGAGCACAGCGGATTCAGTTCTGCCCTTATCAAAGGTATAGTTACCTCGGCTGAAAAAGCGGCAAAATTATATTCATAGGGTTTACCAATAAAAAAAGTGTAACTACTCAGCCTGTTCTTGAATTTGTCCCAAAGGGACTAAATTTGAATAACCGTGAGTGCTAACTCACGGAAAAGTAAGCCCAAACTAATAACGTCCCCGAAGGGGGCGAACTAACTACGCCGCGTGAATTTGCCCCCTTCGGGGACATAGATGCTTTTTATCATTCTCCCGTGAGTTGTTACTCACGGTTATTCAAATTTAGTCCCGTTGGGACATAATATCAGTTACCAAAAAAGATCCGTTTTATGGAATTGCCTGTTTAAAAATTTATTGTAGATTTGCTTAATAAATTCAAAAAATTAATATTCCATTTAAACTATTAGGTGCGAAATGGAAGCCGGCATTATTTCCGACTACATTAAGAATATTTCAAAGACTTTATCTGTTGAAATACTGAATAAACAATTCGAGATACAACCTGCACTGCGTGAAAAATACACGCGGCGTGAAATTAATTTGTACCTGCAGGATACCGAGTATTATTTAGCATACCTGTCCGAAGCTATAGCCGCTGAACAGATTGAACTTTTTACTGAATATATGCGGTGGGCAAAAAACTTTCTGACAGGAATCGGGATACCTGAAAAAAGCCTGCTGATTAATCTTGAACTGATTCATAGTAAATTAAAAGAACATCTGCCCGCTGAAATGCATACTATGATTGACTATTTTATGAGCGAAGGAATAATTGCTTTTAAAGCACCTGTTCAATCGATCGAGTCCTTTATAGATATTAATGACAGCTGCGCTATAATCGCGCGAGAATACTTAGATGCCTTACTAAAAGCAGACCGCCGGAAAGCTCTGGATACTATAATGACGACTTACAAAAACGGCACATCAATCAAAGATATATATATGAAAGTATTTCAAGTTGCCCAGCTTGAAGTTGGAAGGCTTTGGCAGACAAATAAAATATCTGTAGCACAGGAGCATTATATTACCGCGTCAACGCAGGTAATTATGTCCCAGCTCTACCCTTTCTTATTTAACACTAAAAAAGTCGGCAAAAATTTAGTGATTACTTGTGTTAACGGCGAACTTCACGAAATAGGAGCAAGAATGATTGCAGACTTTTTCGAGATGGATGGATGGAACACCTATTATCTTGGAGCAAACTCGCCGGTTTCGAGTATTATTAAAACAATTGAAAGTTATCAAGCAGATGTGCTGGCAATATCAGCAACTATGACTTTTAATATTTCAGCAGTAACAGAACTCATAATCCAAGTTAGAAACAATCCGGTATCTAAGGCTGTTAAAATAGTTGTAGGCGGTTATCCATTCAAAATAGCACCAAATCTTTGGAAGCTGGTTGGCGCGGATGGCTTTGCAGCCAATGCCGAAGAAGCTGTATCTTATGTAAATCAATTGGTATTAAATTAATATGAAAGATATAAAGACTGCCCCGGGAATTGTTATAGTCTGTAATTCCGACGGCATAATAATTAAGACTATTACTGACGAATTAGGAATCGCGGACAATTTCCCGCGCGGCAAATTGTTTAGTTCTTGTTTCATTATTAATAACCTGCATTCCGCGCTGGATTTTATTGTAGCTGTTAAAAACGCCGGAACCGCGCACTCTAATGAAATGAATATTATTAAAGGCGATATTCAATTCGCTCTTACATTCGCCGGAGCTTTGATTGACGAAAACATAGTGATAGTGGCATCAAAATCCAAAGGAGACACGGAAATACTATTTACTGAAATTATGGGTATGAATAATGAGCTTATCAACACGCTGCGTTCATTATATAAACAAAATACCCATACTTTAATGGTTGATGACAACAAAAGCAGCCTGTTATATGATGAACTAAGCGGTCTTAACAATGAACTTATCAATATGCAGAGGGAAATAGCCCGGGAAAATGCGGAGCTTGAAAAATTGAATAATTTGAAAGATCAGTTTCTTGGTATGGCAGCGCACGATCTCAGAAATCCTTTGGGACTTGTACGGTCATTCAGCGAACTCTTGGAAGAAGAAAGCTCCGGATTCAGCAAAGATCATTTAGAGATAATTCAAGATATACATTCCTTAAGCAGTTTTATGCTCGGGCTTGTTAACGATCTACTTGATATATCCAGCATTGATTCAGGCAACTTGAATCTGGATTTGGCAAATATCGATTTAATCGCGCTTATACATAAGGCTCTCACGTTTAACAGGATAGTTGCTTATAAAAAAAATATTTCTATAGACTTCATTACAACTCTCGCGGACTGTATGATTTTGATAGACCCCAACAAAGTTAATCAAGTACTTACAAATTTACTAACAAATGCTATTAAATATTCGTATCCTGATACAAAAGTTCAAGTTACACTTATTAGGGATGAAAGATTTGTTACAATCTCGGTTAAAGATGAGGGACAAGGAATTCCGGCAGATGAACTGCCAAAACTTTTTGGCGCGTTCCAAAGAACTTCCGTTAGGAGTACCGATGGCGAGAGAAGCACCGGTTTAGGTTTATTAATCAGTAAAAAAATGGTTGAGGGACACGGGGGGAAAATTTGGGTAGAAAGTAAAGTCGGTGCAGGCTCTACTTTTTACTTTACCCTTCCAAATTCACAAAATCTTGAAAGATAACCGATTTGTTAAATATAATAAAATCCGCGCTCGTATTCCTGCTGTTAGCAAACTGTTCATTCAGTCAAAAGAAGAAATTAGAGTCTTTCTCCGCGCTGTATGACAACTTAACAACCGGAGAAAATGTTACCGCTGTAATAGAGTATGGAAAAGCAAGCCTCATTTCGGATTCAGGAAAATCAAAATCTATTGATGCTATCGGCGGTATGAAACTGCTCCCGTTCGAATATTTCCCCAAAATGAGTGTCAGGAATGAAAAAGCTTTCATTGCCTGTTCGGAAAGCGTTTTAATATCTCACCCGCGTTATGGTTTTGTCATAAACTTTGTAAAGATAAGGTTCTATGACGATGATAGTGTAGAAATAATTGCTAAGTATCTCGATCCGTTAACATATTCAATTAAAATGGAAGAATTGTTCAAAACCCGGATTAATAATAAAACCGGCGGTGCCGTTATATTGTATAAGTGATACGCGTGTTTAATATATTGAATGGAAACAAAATGAAAACAGAAGACAGAAATACAATTCTGATTGTTGATGATGACGATTTGAATTTGAAGTTCACATCCAAAATATTGATTGCTGCCGAATATAATGTTATCACGGCAAAATCTTCAACCGAAGCATTCGCGGTGATAGAGACCTGCATTCCGGATTTAATTCTGCTTGATGTATTTCTGCACAATGAATTCGGATATGATATACTTGCAAAGATAAAGAAAAACGATTCTCTAAAATCTATCTTTGTTGTAATGATAACAGGGTTCAAGATATCATCTGAAGATCAGGCAAGGGTTTTGGAAATGGGAGCCGATGGTTTTATAAGCCGTTCTATTGATAAACGCGAATTAGTTGCCAGGGTAGAGTCTTTTCTTCGTCATAAACGGGTAATAGATGAATTGGATCAAGCAAATCGGACATTAAAGAAATTCTTTTCTATTCTTTCTCACGATCTTAAAGCCCCTTTCTTCGGAATATTAAACTTAACCGATATGATGGCAAATGATAGTAACCTTTTTACAATAGCCGAATACTCGGAGAATAGTAAATTGCTTAATAAATCCGCGAATAATTTGTATCTTCTATTGGGTAATTTATTAGAATGGGCACAGATGCAAAACGGCACACTTGCTTATTCTCCGGAAGAGTTTAAGCTCAAAGATATTATAACTAATAATATTTCTAAAATTGATGAAAGAGCATCACAAAAAGGGATTACCATAATAAATAACGTTCCTGATGCTGTAAATATTTTAGCAGATGAAAATATGATCAATGCTGTTATTCTCAACCTCCTGTCTAATGCAGTAAAATTTACAAACCGAAAAGGGCAAATAACCATAAACTCCGTACCAATTGAAACCGGTATGATAAAAATCTCAGTGAAGGATACGGGAATAGGTATGTCTGAAACAATAATTCAGAAGCTGTTTATAGCAGGCGAAAAGGTTGGCACAAGAGGTACCGCGGGAGAATTGAGTACCGGTTTAGGTTTGATACTTTGCAAAGAATTTGTTGAAAAACATAACGGAAAGATCTGGGCGGAAAGCAAAATTGGAAACGGCAGTGTTTTTCATTTTACAATGAGAGTTAGTGGTTAATGGTTAATGATTAATTGTTAATGATAAATTTAGAATGCTGCATTTTATCCGTCCGCGTGCTATCACGGTGTCTTACCTTACGGTAGTGCTGAATATAGGTTACAGCGTTTGTTGTTTGTTCAATTTGCAGTATATGCCCGAATTGATGGCGCATTTTTATTGATACCTTGCCCATCACGTGCTTGACGCGGGTTCTTTTTAAAGAAATAACCTTTACAGCTTCTAAATTTGTAACTACTCAGCCTCCTGAAATCAAGAAAATATACGGTACTGATATTATGTCCCAAAGGGACTAAATTCAAGAACAGGCTGAGTAGTTACCTAAATTTAACCTTCGCGGTCTGCACGTGAGAAAGTTTTCTGAACAAGTCCTAAGTGGATTTGTAGTTACCTGTATTTCTACTGCAATCTGATTCTCATTATTCCTATCTTTGTAACATAAAAACTAACAAAATTAAAAAAAGGATACTCTATGCCTGCAAAAAAGGATTTGCTGCAAAAAACTATTGAACATTTTGATATGAAAGCGCATAACGTGGTGCCGATGGTTGAGGCTATGGAAAATATGGCTTTTCAGGCACGTAATTTAAATCGCGCTTCGCGTATTTATGATATGATGCTCCAAGAAAAAGACTGCGCGGTCATATTAACTCTCGCCGGCAGCTTGTTTAGCGCGGGGTTGAAGAAAATCGTCTATGATATGGTTATGAATAATATGGTTGATGCTATTGTTTCTACCGGTGCTATTATTGTTGATCAGGATTTTTTTGAGGCTCTCGGATTTAAGCACTATGTCGGCAGTCCGTTTAGCGATGACAATGACTTGCGTGAATTGATGATTGACAGAATCTATGACACGTATATCGATGAAGAAGAATTGCGTATATGCGATGAAACAATGGGGCAAATTTTGGACGGATTAACACCGCGTGCTTATTCATCACGCGAATTGATTCACGAGATGGGACGCTATTTGGAAAACAATGGCGGACCAAAAGTTGAAGACAGTGTTGTTTATGCCGCTTACAAAAAAAATGTTCCAATCTTTGTTCCTACTTTTGCTGATTGCTCTGCCGGTTTCGGCTTTGTTATGCACCAAACAAAGAATCCCGAAAGTCACGTTTCTCTTGACGGCGCGAAAGATTTTCTTGAACTGACAAAAATAAAAATTGCTTCCAAAGAATCCGGTATCCTTATGATTGGCGGCGGGGTTCCTAAAAACTTCACGCAGGATATTGTTGTAGCTGCCGACCTTTTGCAGGAAAATGCGCCTATGCACAAATACGCGGTGCAGGTGACAGTTGCCGATGAACGCGATGGCGGTCTTTCCGGTTCAACCTTGAAAGAAGCAAGTTCGTGGGGCAAAGTTGAAACCACTTACGAGCAGATGGTATTCGCGGAAGCTACGCTTGCAATGCCCTTGATATGCGGCTATGGCTATCACAAAGGTTCGTGGAAAAATCGTACCGCGAAAGAATTTACCAAATTGTTTTTATAATGGTAAATTATTAATTGTTAATGGTTAATTAAAAAAACATACAATGAAACACTTTAACTGACCATTAACAATTAACAACTAACCATTAACAATTTACAATTAACAACTTAGCATTAACAATTAATATCTAATGATAGATCCTAAAATATTTTACAGAAAAATAGACACCTTGCTGGCAAGCAAATCACACAATGTTTCCGGTGCTGACTATTTGATTGAACTGTTAAAACAATTTGAACTGAATTTCGGAACCGACTTGCATATTTGTCACGGCAGGATATACGAAAACCGCGGGCTGTTTTTTGAGCTGCTATACCCGAAGGATAATAACGGCGCGCTGAAACAATTGGATGGCGATACCAAACCAATGCAGGCACTGTTGAAAACGAGCATTTACATTTTTGATAATAAAGATTTTACGATAGACAAAAGGGCAGTTCGTAAACGCGAGTATTCTATTCCGGCGGCGTTGGTTGTGAATAGTCTTGATACTTCGTGGCTGTTTGTTTTTGAATTGACCGCCGGATGGGTACGCGATGAAATTGATTTTTGTTTTAATGCTATTCGGCGCGCGTTAAATTATCGCCTTTTTTCGGAGGCGTTAAAATCTGAATTGCAGATGACCGCGAAAATTCAGCAAAGTTTGCTGCCGTCCGAAGAACCGCGTTTTGAAGGATATGATATTGCAGTTTTCTCGCAGGCAGCGGAGCTTGTTGGCGGCGACTTATACGATTTTTTCAACTTTGATAAAAATGAGTTTGGGTTTTGTTTAGGTGACGCGAGCGGGCACGGGCTTCCGGCGGCTTTGATGGTCCGCGATGTGGTTACGGGACTTCGTATGGGAGTTGAACAGCATATGAAGATGGTACACACGCTCAAAAAATTGAATGAGGTTGTATATCGCGGAACTTATTCGTCAAGTTTTATCTCTCTGTTTTTTGGCGAGCTTGAAGCAAGCGGCAATTTGTTCTATATGAACGCGGGGCATCCATCGCCGTATCTTATTTATGATAACAAAGTAACTGAATTGCAGCCCACGGGTATGGTTATTGGGGCATTCCCTAAAATGGAACTTAGCCGTAGTTTCGTGTTTATGGAAAAAGGCAGCGTGCTGGTTATCTTTAGCGATGGTATTGTCGAGCGTGTTAGTCCCGAAGGAGAATTTTTCGGCAATGAGCTGCTTATTGACGTTGTGAAAAATGTACGGCATAAAACAGCTAAAGAGATTTTAGAAGACTTGTTTAATATCGCGGACGAATTTGGACAAGGGCTAAAATGGGACGATGATGCAACTATTTTAATTTTAAAAAGGAATCCCGCGTAAGGGCTTGTTCAGAAATAACATTAACATTTTCTCACGCGAAGATTAGATTTAGAAGTTGTAAAGGTTATTTCTTTACAAGGACTAAAACACCGCGATTAACCGGATATTTACTCCAAAGGCATTCGGAATGTTTTGCCCGCCTGCAGGATTAATAACATATAAAACAGACGGCTGCGCTTGAAACCACCGGAAAATTTCGCGTTTATATGAAAGCTCTATTGATGATTCATAGCGTTGCAATGCTTCTATCGCGGAATACTCCGGATTCAGCTTGGCCGCGGCAAACGAAATCCCCGCTATATCACCTTCGGAAAAAACATTTTGCAATATTGACCCGCAGCCGAAATAATAATGTAATTTACTAAACAGTGCATTTGCCACGCCGAATCGCGCGTACCCGCCAAGTTTCATTTGATTTATTTGCAATAGCTCAGGGTTATCATAATAACAATAAATTCCTGAACTTCCGGTCTGTAATTCATTGTCGGCAGGTGGAGTGCCGGCATTAACCGTGGTAGTTTTTCCGCTAAAGTACCATCCGCCTATTCCTGAAAAACCGGTATCCGCGGTACGAACAACTATCTCCGCGGCTAATAACGCGCCTTCATCTTTACTGAGTTTAATCTCTGTGAATTTTCTTTCTATATTCGGAACCCCATCGAATGCCGCAAACTTAATCCTCAAATTTTTGACAGGGTCATAACGGAAACGCAGCGCGAGAGATGAATACGGGTATATAGAAGGTCCATTCATTCCGTTCATAGCAAACTCCGAACCGATGGCGTGTGAAGGTTGTGTAAACAAAACAGCCGAACTTTTCACGTCAAACTCGGTATTGAGATCGTGGATTCCGAACAGTACCGCGGTATTGTCTCCAAACTCTTTTTCTATCCAGCAGTCTTGTAATGCAAAAATATTGGCGGATTCAAGATTGCTGACTCCCTGCAAAGTTCCAAATAATTCATTTGGCATTCCGCCATTTTTATAAATAACACGGGTATAAAATTTTGCCTCTTTTAGCCCCGCGAGCTTTTCGAGATTAGCACCTATTGCGCAGGAAAAGAAATTGATATTCGCCGCGCCCGTTTTTTCACCGCCAGATAAATTGAATGCCGTTTCATTAATATATTGAAATTCGGAAGTAATAGATTCCGGTTGTTCTGAAAGAGTATCCGGAGTTCCGTCAGCAGCTCTAAGAAGCTCCGACAATAGAATAAACACAGCAAACAGCGCAAAGTAATTATGTGTCAACTTCATAATAATCTCCAAACAATAATGGACATACTATACTTGGCACTCACTTAATCAAAACCAATTTCTTTTAGAAATACAGATTTTTTCATAATTTTTTCTTTCAACAAAATGAAGTGTAAGTAATTTTGTAGATAAATCAATTAAATATAATAATAACTCACGTTATGCAAAAACAAGAAAAGTTATTATATTATGGTAATGAAATGGTGAAAGACTGTGCTGAAAGAAAATATACAAAACGTTATAAAACCCATAAAAGGGATAAATATTGCAAACCAAATCATTAACCATTAACAATTAACCATTAATCATTATCTAATCATAATGTCACAAAAGAATATAATAATAGGCTCACGCGGAAGTGAACTCGCGCTTTGGCAGGCAAATCACGTGAAAAGTGAACTTGAAAAAAATAACAAATCGTTTACCTTTGAGATAAAAATCATAAAAACCAAAGGCGATAAAATACTTGACGTAGCTTTATCAAAAATCGGGGACAAAGGATTATTTACCAAGGAGCTGGAAAATGCACTCCTTAATCGCGAGGTTGATTTGGTTGTACACAGCCTTAAAGATTTGCAGACACTAATTCCCGATGGATTGCAGCTTGCTGCTATTTCCAAACGCCATCCTGTCGAGGACGTTTTAATCGCGCGCGAAAAGGGAATGACTATCAATAAACTTCCGGAAAATGCAATTGTCGGCACCGGTTCATTGCGGCGGCGTTCACAGCTGCTGCATCTTCGTCCGGATATAAAAGTTGAGGAGCTTCGCGGCAATGTCCCCTCGAGAATTAACAAATTTTTGGAATCAAAATGGGATGCTGTCATTCTTGCCCGTGCAGGAGTTGAACGTCTTGAATTAGAAAAATTTATTTCATCATATATACCCGCTGATTTAATGCTGCCGGCAGTTGGTCAAGGCGCACTCGGCATTGAAATATTTGAAGAGAATCGGGAAGTTTATGAGATTGTGCAAGTGCTGCATCATACTGATACTGAACAGGCAGTACTCGCGGAAAGAGCATTGCTAAGAGAGCTTGAAGGCGGCTGCCAAGCACCTATTGGCGCATTAGGCGAAGTTAAATCAAATGATCTATACTTGGATGCTTTGGTCGGGTCACTTGATGGAAGTAAAATTTTTAGAGATAAAATCAGCGGAGCAAAATCCAATGCTGAAGAAATCGGCAAATCTCTCGCGCGAACTTTAATAAAAGCAGGTGCCGGAGAGATATTGAATGAAATATATGTCAAAAGAACTGAAGTTTAGATGTTGAAAATAAGAACAACGAGTATTGATTTATCAAAATCAGTATTACCCGAGTTTCTTCGACTTCCCACGGTGCTGCAGGGCACAGATGGTGTGCTGCGTGATAAAAAAATTGTTTTGACCCGCGGACAGGAACAGCCATCTAAACAGATAGAATCCCTTTTAAATGAAGGTGCTGAAGTAATACTGTTCCCCGCTATTTCATTATCGGAGATAACAATTCCGGCAAATGAAAAAGAAAAAATACTGAATGGATTTTATAGTTACATCATCTTTACTTCTGTTCCGGCTGTCAAGTATTTTTTCGGACAATTTTCAAAAAATGAAATTGCATATTTAGAAACCGACACGAGATTTATATCAATCGGAATAAAAACCACGGAGTCTCTGCAGCAGTATATCAAGAATATTTTTTATACAAACTCAGGCACCACTTCCGCCGATTTACTTAATAATTTACATAAGATACTTATGTCCGGTGATACTGTTTTATTACCGTGTTCATCAATTGCCAAAACAGAGATACTTACAGGATTAACGCGAGACGGCATTGAGGCAAAACAGTTATTCATCTATAATACAAATTTACCTGATGAACAAGTAAGTACTCCGGCTGTAAAATATGTTAAACAAAATGAAATAGACTGCTATATTTTTACAAGTCCTTCTGCATTCAATAACTTTTTGCAGTTGATGAAAATTGATGATCCAAGTTTATATTTTGACGGAAAAGAAGTTGCGGCTATCGGTAAAACTACTCAGGCAGCTATCACCAAGGCGGGTGTACGGGTTAATATTGTTCCCAAGTCTCCCTCGATTGAAGAAATTGCGAAAGAAATAATAAATTACTATGGGCTTATTAAGAAATAACTTTTACATCTTCTTAAAGATAATCTTCGCGTGAGAAAGTGTTAATGTTATTTCTGAACGAGCCCTATATGAAACTAATAAAGAGATAAAATGAAACTAAAAAACGATTTATTTTTACGTGCCTGCAAACGTCAGCCGGTTGAAAAAACTCCTATTTGGATAATGCGCCAAGCTGGTAGATATTTGCCTGAATACCGTGCTATACGCGCAAAAAGTGATTTCCTTACTTTATGCAAAACCCCCGATTTAGCCGCGGAAGTTACAATACAGCCTGTTGATATAATCGGCGTTGATGCAGCTATCATCTTCTCTGATATATTGGTCATACCCGAAGCTATGGGAATGAAATTGGAAATTGAAGAGGGGCGCGGACCAGTTTTTGAACATCCAATACGTTCGTCTGAAGATGCGGCAATGCTGAAACAAATCGACCCTCATAAAGAATTGTCTTATGTTATGAAGGCATTGAAAGTGACCAAAAAAGGGCTTGCCGGCAGAGTGCCTCTTATCGGTTTCAGCGGCTCTCCTTGGACCTTGTTGACATATATGGTTGAAGGGAAAGGTTCCAAAACATTTTCGACAATTAAGAAGTTTATCTATAATCAAAATGAACTGACACATCAGATTTTGGATAAAATCGCGGTCGCGGTCGCGGACTATCTTTCAGCACAAATCGAATCCGGTGCAAATGCTGTTCAGATATTTGATACGTGGGGCGGTTTATTATCACCGGACGAGTACGCCGAATATTCCCTAACATACATTGAAAAAGTTATATCTCTGATTAAAAGAAAAGAAGAACCTGTAATAGTTTTTTCCAAAGGCGTTCACTCTAATATAAAAGCAATTTCAAAATGCGGAGCAGATGTAGTAGGGCTTGACTGGACTTTTGATATTGGTAAAACGCGTAAAAAAATAGGGAATCGTGCTGCCCTGCAAGGCAATTTAGACCCTGCAATTCTTTATGCACCTGTTGATAAAATTCAATATGAAGCAAAAAAAATACTCGATGCTTTTGGTGATGCGCCGGGACATATTTTCAATCTTGGGCACGGAATTCACCCTGATATGGAACCGGAAAAAGCAAAAGCATTAGTCGATTTCGTTCATTCCGAAAGTAAGAAAATTCGCGGCTATAAATCCGATAAAAAAAACAAGCACAAATAATATTGATATGCCATTGATATTTGAAAGATTAATATGTTTGAGATAAATCTCGATACGATTAGAAAATACGATAAACCCGGACCTCGCTACACGAGTTACCCGACCGCACCGCAATTTAATGATTCATTTACCGCGGAACATTATCTTGATGAAATAGGGGCATCGAATAAGCACGAGAATTTGCCTGATTTGTCCATTTACTTTCATCTGCCGTATTGCGATACACTCTGTTATTTTTGCGGGTGTAATACGATTATAACCCGAAACCGTTCACGCGTAAACGAATATATTTCATATCTTAAAAAAGAAATTGATTTATTACGAAGCTATCTGCACATAAATCGCCAAGTGGGACAGCTGCATTGGGGCGGCGGAACACCAACACACTTATCCCCCGATGAAATCAATGATTTAGCAACGTATATTCAAACGTCTTTCTCTTTCAAAGGCGATGCTGAAAATAGCTGCGAGATTGACCCGCGCGGTTTATTGAAAGAGCATTTAATAGCACTGCGGCAAACCGGTTTTAATCGAATAAGTATGGGCGTGCAAGACTTTAGCGAAAAAGTCCAGCGGGCTGTTAATCGCTTTCAGCCGGAATCTCTTACACGTAAAGTAATCGATTGGGTACGAGAATTAGGGTTTCAGAGCATCAATTTAGATTTAATATATGGTCTGCCTTTCCAAACTGCTGAATCATTCGCTGATACAGTTGATAAGATTATCGATATTTCCCCTGATAGAATAGCAGTCTTTAACTATGCGCACGTTCCTTGGATGAAGAAGCAGATGACCCTCATAAAAGAGGAAAATATTCCTCCGGCAGAAGTAAAACTGACAATACTAAAATCTACAATAGAAAAGTTAGTAAATGCCGGTTATGAGTTTATCGGGATGGACCATTTTGCAAAACCAAACGATGAACTTTCAATTGCTTTGAAAGAAAAAAAACTTTACCGTAATTTTCAGGGGTATAGCACGCGGTCAGGATTGGATTTATATGCCTTTGGGATTACAGGAATCAGTCAACTTGAAAACATATATGCTCAGAACTATAAGACCGAGAAAGAGTATTATCAATCTTTAGATAAAAAAGTCTTGCCAATAGCGAAAGGCTACACCTTATCTCAAGATGATCACTTGCGGCGATATGTAATTATGAAACTTATGTGTGATTTTGAATTAGATTTCCAAAGCATTGAAAGAAAATTTGGAATAAACTTTGCAGAATACTTCAAGTGGGGATTAGATAACCTGTCCGAATTTCAAAATGACGGTTTAGTAAAAATCGATAACAACAAGATTGAGGTAATAGGAATGGGGCAATTACTGATAAGAAATATCGCTATAAATTTTGATGGTTATATTGAAAAGAAAATAGATTCTGCTCGATACTCCAAGACTGTTTGATACGCACGCGATAATACTTTTTCCGTAACTACTCAGCCTCCTGAAATCAAGAAAATATACGGTACTGATATTATGTCCCAAAGGGACTAAATTTGAATAACCGTGAGTGACAACTCACGGGAGAATGATAAAAAGCATCTATGTCCCCGAAGGGGGCAAATTCACGCCGCGTAGTTAGTTCGCCCCCTTTCGGGGACGTTATTAGTCTGGGCTTACTTTTCCGTGAGTTAGCACTCACGGTTATTCAAATTTAGTCCCGTTGGGACAAATTCAAGAACAGGCTGAGTAGTTACAATATATCTGCTATTATCTATTTTTGACCTAAACAGTTACGATTTTTCTTTCACAAGATTCATCATTTCTAATATCTATTCCTCGCATCTATATTAGAACCATACACGGTTGGCGCGAGCCGATACAGTTCATCAATCTGATCTCTGCTTAATTGTTTTGCTCCGCCCAGCAATTCCGCGTTCAGCATTACTCTCGCGTAGTGTTCAAGTTTTTCAATATGGTTATATGCTTCATTAATAGATTTACCGACTGCAACAGCACCGTGGTTTTGCAATAAAAATACGTTCGCGTATTGAATCGTGTCATTCAACGAATTTGGAAGAGCATCGGTTGAGGGAGCGGCATAATTGCAAAGGGGAATTCTTCCTAACGTCAAAATAATTTCAGGCAGCACGGGAACATCAAGAGATTTGTCCGAGATCGCGAATGCAGTCGCGAAAGGCGGGTGGCAATGTATCACCGCGTTAATCTCAGGTCTTTGTTTGTATATATGAAAATGTAATTTACTCTCGGTTGAGTATTTCTTATTAGAGGACAATAATCCGCCTTCCAGAGTGGCACGGCAAATATTGCTGCGCGATATATCTTCTTTTCGTTTTCCCGATGCGGTAATTAAAATAGTTCCGTCAGGCATCCGGATAGAAAGATTACCATCAGTTGCCGCTACATATCCTGCCTGATGAACTCTATGACAGAATTTTATCAGTTCATATTTTTTTGGCATAATTTTCGAGCTGTTCCATTAACCGCATATTGATCAAGCCATCCTCGCCGGTAACAATAGGCCGCGTTCCTTTTAAAAATGAATTGGTGATGGAGCGAAATGATATATGCAGCTTATTCGCGCGCTTCCTGAAGGCTTTCTTAGCTTCGTGTTCCAGCAGAATAGTCATTTTGGCAGAAGAAAATCTGCTGCTTATTAAATTTTCGATATTGACACTTCCGCGCGTGCCAAGCACTTCAATCCGGTTAAACGCGCGGGCACTGTTGGATGAAACAGAAAAAGAAGCATACCCCCCTGATTTAAAATGCAGCAATCCTGTCGCGTAATCTTCCACCTCGATAGGGTATAGCAAGTTATCAAGCACGCAGGCAACAGGGTCCATTTCCCCATTCAAGAATCGAAACATATCAATTGTATGGGTCCCCAAATCCCTCATAACCCCGCCGCCGCTCATTTTCTTTTGGAAACGAAAATTATTATCCGGCGGACAATTTATATTAAAATTCGCTGTTATCGAAATCAGTTTGCCTATCGTTTGTTTCTCAATCAGCTCTTTTGCCTTATCAATCAACGGGTGAAATCTATAAACGTAGTTTACCGCGAGTAAAACATTATTTTCTTTGCAAACACGAACCATTTCTTCTGCCTCCGCCGAATTAAGCGCGAGCGGTTTGTCGCAAAGAATGTGCTTTTTTGCTTTAGCCGCGGCTATCACATAGTTAAAATGATCTACATTTGCACTTCCGACATACACTGCCTCAATATCAGATTTCAAAAACTCCTCCATATCAGCATAGTGATTCGGAATTGAAAATTTATCAGCAATTGTTTTCGCGCGAGCGGAGCTGCGGCTGTAAACAGAAACTGTCCGCGCCTTGCGGGTATTCATTAACGCGGGAAGTATGGCGGTTTCAGAAAACTTTCCTAGCCCCATCACTCCCCATTTTAATTTCTTGGGAAGCCGTCCGCGAATCTTAATCATAACTAAATCTCCATTTCAATACATACAGGCGGACTTGCTGCCCGCTCTAAATACTCGGGAACCTTCATATATACATAACAATATAAAATACAAAAGTAACACTTTTCGTTAATTAATACAGAATCAAATATTGAAATTTCCTGTAATTTCTTTCCATTATTTATAGATAAAAATCGTAACTTTCAGTTCATCGTTTTCTGAACCCGCTAAATATTCCTGTTCAGAAAATTTTCAATTTTTTTAACATAGAGAATATTATTTGCCATTGTTGCTGCAATGATATAACACTGCCCCGATGAAACCGGAAAAAATAGAAGTACTCGATAAAACAAAACTGAAACTTGTCTGGAAAGACGGCGAGTCCCGCGTTTATTCTTTGATGTATTTACGTGAGTTATGTCCGTGCGCGATATGTGAAGAAGAACGCGGCAAATGGAGCAGTACATTTATTCCGCTGTTTATGACATCACAAATCACACTCCGCGAGATACGTCCTGTCGGTTCTTATGCAATAAATCTAATATGGGAAGATGGACACAACACCGGAATTTATGAATATTCAAAACTTCATTTTCAGCCGGTTTCGGATTAAGTTTTCTATATGATACTTCCAAATCAATTAACGGTTCTCCGCATTATATTAACGCCGGTATTTATTTATTTCTTTTTGGCTGATGGCAGAAATTTTAAAGAAATATCGTTAATCATATTTATTATCGCGGCACTCACCGACTGGTATGACGGATGGCTCGCGCGAAAATTTAATTATATAACTAATTGGGGTAAATTCTGGGATCCGATGGCAGACAAAATCCTAACTGCAGGAGCAATATTTTCTTTCGTCTATCTTGGTGTACTGTCGTTGTGGCTGTCGCTGATAATTTTGTTACGCGATTTTTTTGTCACAGGATTTCGCGGTATCGCGGAATATCGCGGAATATCTTTTACAACAAGTAAATACGCGAAGTGGAAGACATTTATTCAGATGGTATATTTATATTACCTATTGATAATGTATGTTGCAGAAAAGCACGGTGATTGGGCACTTCGCTACAAAGATTATTTTTATTGGGCATTACACCCGATGATTATTGGCGGTTTATTGTGGTTAATAGCATTTATCACTGTACACTCGGGTATTCTCTACGTGTTAGATAACAAACAGTATTTAAAAACAATCTTCAAGAGCTAATGAATCCTATACATAAATTTTTTGGATCCGGGTTTTACACGGGCTACATTCCATTTGCCTCCGGAACATTTGGCAGTGCCGCGGGGCTGCTTCTTTATTGGTTCATTCCCGGAATGGTTAATTGGAAAATTCTATTATCGGCATCTGTCATTATTTCACTGTACGGATTTTACACGGGTAATTTGTTTGAAAAACAATACGGCAAAGACCCTGCCGAATGCACGCAGGATGAAGTTGCAGGGATGTGGATATCTCTTTTGTTTTTGCCTAAAAGTATATTGCTTGCTGCCGTAACTTTTTTTGTTTGGCGGGCAATTGACATAGTGAAACCATCTCCCGCCCGTGAGGCAGAGAAACTTCCCGGAGGTTATGGTATTATGATGGATGATATTATTGGCGGTGTATATACCTGTATTATTATGAACTTGTTAGTGATGTTTGAACCGATAAGAAATTGGCTGATTTGAGATTCAAATATATTTATCGAAATTTGTAACTGTTTTTTCCCGTTAGAGCCTGTCCCGTTTCACGGGAGAATATATGTCGTTTTAGGGACAGGTAACGAATAAAACATATATTCCCTACGGGAAATCACGGCTACGGGTGGTATGTTTTTTCTACAAACATTTATTCCCTAACGGGAAATAAATATATCTACTATTTTTGACCTAAACAGTTATGAAATTTTAATCCACAAAAGAAACGGATAAGTTAATTATGAAAGCAGAAATTATTTCTATAGGGGATGAACTGTTAATTGGACAGACGGTTAATACGAATGCCGCCTATATTGGCGAGCATCTTACAGATGCACAGGTTACTGTCGCGAAAGTAACAGTGATAGGCGATGAAGAAGACATTATTCTTGATGCATTTGCAATGGCAATGAAGAATTACGATTTGGTTATAGTCACCGGCGGATTGGGACCCACTCACGATGACATTACAAGAGCGGCAGTATGTATTTTTTTTCAATGCGGATTGGTACGGAATGAAGATGTGTTGAGTGATGTTCAGGCGCGATTCAAAAAATTAAATCGCCCGCTTTCCCGAATTAATGAAGAACAGTCGCTGGTGCCGGAAGCTGCTATTGCAATCAGAAATACTATGGGAACTGCCCCCGGGTTTTGGATTGAACGCGATGGTAAAATAATGGCAGTAATGCCCGGTGTTCCTTATGAAATGAAAGCTATGATGACAAGTTTTGTGTTGCCGCGGTTAACTGTTCTCAATAGTTCAGCAGCTCATTATACTGCTAAATCAACATTGCTTACGACAGGAATTCCGGAATCTACTTTGTTTGAGAAACTCGGCAGCCTTGATGAAATTTTACAAGGAGCAAAGCTGGCATTCCTCCCTAATCCGGAAGGAGTAAAAATGCGAATTACTGTCTGTGCTGCAACAAAAGAAATCGCGGAATCTCGATTAGATGAGATAGAGCAGAAAATACGTGCCGCGGCAGGGAGATTTATTTATGGCAAAAACGAGGATGATTTAGCCGAGGTTGTCGGCAGGATGTTGAAAGAACGGGGGCTGAAACTTGCAACCGCGGAATCTTGTACCGGTGGGAATATAGCAGGCCGAATTACCAATATTTCCGGCGCGAGCGAATATTTTGAACGTGGTATTATCTCTTATAGTAACGCGGCAAAAGTTGAACTTTTAAATGTTGATATTAATACGATTACCAAATTTGGAGCCGTCTCTGAAGAAGCTGCCAAGCAAATGGCTGTTGGTATTCGTTTAAATAGCGGGGCTGATATTGGTTTAGGAATCACGGGTATTCTTGGTCCGACAGGAGCAACGCCGGATAAACCAATTGGATTAGTATATATTGGAATCAGCGATGCAAATAGCGTGAAAGCAGTTAAACTCCAATTTGGTGATGACAGGGTATTAAATAAAAAAAGGGCGACTCAGGCAGCCTTGGCTTTAATCAGGCGAATGCTGCTTGGAATTTCATTTGATGTATAGGCATAAAAATATGAAAATTCTCAAATGAATTTTCGTTTCTTATGGTTTTTAATTGTAATTTTTGTATTAAAATGAATAATATTTTAGCATTGGAGCAATAATGAGTGAACGTGACGACAAAATAAAAATAGTTGATGAAGCCATCCTGACTTTGGAAAAAGCCTATGGCAAGGGAATTATAATGAAATTGGGGGATGGTGTTATTAACAAGGTTGAGTCAATCCCAACCGGCGCGTTATCACTTGATTATGCTTTAGGTATTGGCGGCGTTCCAAGAGGAAGAATTGTTGAAATATATGGTCCCGAATCAAGCGGAAAGACAACTGTTTGTCTGCACATCATAAGCGAAGCCCAAAAACTGGGAGGACTCGCGGCTTTCATTGATGCTGAACACGCGCTTGATATTAACTACGCGAAACGGCTTGGTGTTGATACCAATAATTTATTGATATCTCAGCCTGATTATGGCGAACAGGGTTTGGAAATTGTGGATACATTGGTTCGCAGCAATGCAATAGATGTAATTGTTATTGATTCGGTTGCCGCGCTGGTTCCGCGCTCGGAGATTGAAGGCGATATGGGTGATGCACAAATGGCAATGCAGGCGCGTTTAATGTCGCAGGCATTGCGGAAACTTACAGGAGCTATCAGCCGTTCAAAAACCTGCGTAATTTTCACAAATCAGCTTCGTATGAAAATAGGTATTATGTTTGGTAATCCTGAAACTACCACCGGCGGCAACGCGCTGAAATTTTACGCCTCAGTTCGTATGGACATACGGAAAATTGCCCAAATTAAAGACGGTGCCGAGAGTATTGGCAGCAGAGTTAAAGTTAAGATTGTCAAGAGCAAAGTTGCTCCTCCATTTAAAGAAGTTGAATTTGATGTTCTTTATAATGAAGGCATCAGTAAATCAGGCGACCTTCTTGATTTGGCAACTAACTTTAATATAGTGAAAAAGAGCGGCGCGTGGTTTACATATAAGGAAGATCGTTTCCAAGGCAGGGAAGCTTTTCGTCAGAAGATGATCGAAAGTCCTGCCCTATTTGATGACATCGCGGCAGCTGTTAAAGTCAGGCTTGGAATGATTAAAGGTGATGGCACCGAAGAACCTGTCACGGAAATAGAAAAACCTGCGCCTGTAGTGAAAGAAAAAAAATCAGCTAAATCGTAATTTTGGCTCACGAAATAATTTCTATCAAAAAAGCGGCTGAAACGAAAGTGACAGTCGCTTTTCTTGATACAAAACTTCTCCTCTCGTTTGATATTGTATATCGCTTTCAGCTGCGAAGCGGAGATATTCTAACAGATGCAGTTTATGAAGAACTGCTTGCCGAATCCAACAAACATCGTGTATATGAATCTGCATTGCGTTTTATTGAAAGACGTATGCACAGCCGGTTTGAACTGTATCGAAAGCTAATAAAGAAAAATTACGAGAAGCAATTGGTCAATGAGACATTGCAAAAATTGACCGGGGAATCTCTGCTTAATGACAAAATATTTGCCGAAAAATATAGCGCGGATGCCTATTATCACAAGCGATTTGGGAAAAACAAAATTCGTCTTATGCTTCGGCAGCGCGGAATCGATTCCAAAATAGCGGATGCAGCGATAGATTTGATACACGAAGATGAATCCGATGAAGAACCGCCTTTATTGATTGCCGCCAAGAAAAAATTAAAGCAATTACAATCAAGGAATACTCCCGAACAAGAATCTTCAAAAAAACTCATCTCCTATTTATTGCAGCGGGGATATACATTTTATGAAATTAAGGAAGTAATGAAAATATTAAATTCCGCCGCGGTTGATGAAAATATGTTTGAGGAATAATAATCAGTCTATTGACTTATACCACGAACACTTTTGCCACGTCAAGCAGCAATGACGGCTGTTTAATTAAGGCGGTTGTAAATAATTTTCCGAGCGTTCGTTTATCTACGGGAATCGAGTTAATCACGCCGGCGATTTTATTAAATTTTTCATCGGAAAAATTATAAATGCCTTCTTTTATTTTATTAAAAGTCTCGTGCCGTTTTCCTAACCTGTCGTGCCAGGCTTTGTCATAAGTCAATATATCATTAAGCCGGTTGTTTTTAACCGCGGAACCTGCAATTCCGCCGGCTATTTTCCCGCTAATCATTCCGCTCGCGATACCGCCTCCGCTGAGAGGGTTTACTTGCCGTGCAGCATCGCCAACAAGCATAATGCCCGGGGCGGATATTTTTTGCAGGGTTGGGATACAGGGAACACCTCCGGCAATTGAAGTCAATATTGAAGCATCGGGGAATCTTTTTTCCATAAATTGATTGAGAAATGTCAGTGCCGATTGGTGATTCTTTCCTGTTATTCCTCCAACACCAAGACCAATATTTGCAATAGACTCGCCTTTCGGGAAAATCCATAAATAGCCGCCGGGAGCAAATTCCTTCCCAAGATAAAAATAGCACGTTTCGGTGTTTATTGAAGGAAGCGTTGCCGTAATTTGAACGCAGCTTTCCATATCGCGAAAATCAATATGTGTTTGCAATCCTGCCCATCTGCCTACGCGAGATTCAACTCCATCAGCCGCGATAACCACTTTAGCACCGGCTTCAATTTGTTCGCCGCGATATTCATATTTTACCCCGCTGACAATATCATTCTCGATTATTAAACCATTCACATAAGCCCTGGTTAATATTTCCGTGCCTGCTTTCGCGGCAAGTTTGGCAATTTCATAATCAAAAATTTTTCTTTCAAGCACATACGCGGTATCTTTATATTCTACAATTGTTTCTGTGCCATTTGGGGCATTAAGAGAAAATTTATTTATATACGCGCAAATCCACCGTGGATCAGGGGTAATAAATTCTTCAACACCCGCTTTGCCGATTGCTTCACCACACCTGACAGGGGATCCAACATCCCTGTCTTTTTCAAGCATAAGTACCGAAACACCTTGTTCAGCCGCGAATCTTGCCGCCGTTGAGCCGGCGGGACCTGCACCAACAACGATTACATCATAAAACGATTTCATTTACTTTAAAAATCAGTTAGTTTGCGATTAAATTTTATATGATGCAATTTATTAATAAATATGTTAGAATATGGAGTTTTTTTTTCGTAATTTTCTATGTTAATATGGAGAAACATCTATGAAATTTTCAGTTAGCAGTAATGCTCTAAATAAAGCAGTTGCTAAGGTATTCCCGGGTATATCTAAGACAACAAACCCGGTACTTTTAAATTATTCTATTCAAGTTGTAGATGGTCAGCTTTTTATGACTTCATCTGACGAAGAAATTTTTCTGCAATATACTATGCCGATAGATGCAGATGAGGATTTCGATTTACTCACGGACGCGGGCTTTTTTACCAATATCGTAAAGGTACTGCCTGAAACGATGCTTACGGTGGAATCGGTTGACCATTTAAAGCTGAGAATCAGCACTGAAACCGGTGAGTATTTTGTTAATTATTCAAGTGAACAAAATTTTCCTCAAATTCCTTCAGTGGAAAAAGAAAATGTGTTTACTATATCGGGCAGAATGTTGCGCGAAGTTATTGAGGGCACGTTATTTTCCGTTGATAAAAACAATCAAACGCGTATGGCTATTTGCGGTATGTTGTTTGATTTTACTCCCGATGCACTCGTGGTAGTTGGAACCGATGGTCATAAGTTAATCAGACGAACATTGAAAGACTTTACATTTGAAACACCTTCTTCCATCGTTGTTCCTGAAAAGACTGTCGGCATCTTACTAAAATCAATGGATGATGGCGATGTGACTATGTACTACAGCCAAAATTACGTGCATTTTCAGATGCAGGATTTTTATATTATTTCAAAATTGATTACCCAGAAATTTCCTAATTACAACAATGTTATTCCGCTTGAGAATGAAAATATTTTGACTATTGACCGAAAAGCACTGTCGGCTGCCGTGCGGAGAATGCTTGTTTTCTCCAATCCGCGCTATCAGCAGATTAAGTTGAGCATTACCAAAACTCAAGTTAAGCTGTCATCGGAAGATTCTAATTCACAGTCACGCGGTGAAGATACACTTTCTTGTGATTTTCAAGGATCATCTATGGAAATTTCTTTTAACCCGACTTTCTTGTCTGAATTGCTTAACCATTTGAATGCTGAAAACGTGATTATTCAAATGGATACCCCAACCAGGGCAGTGGTTATTTTCCCCGATAAACAGGATAGTGAGGCTGAAGAAGTTCTTTCACTTCTTATGCCGGTGAGGTTGACTTCTCATTCCTGATGGCTTTAGAGCACGTTGAATTAAATAACTTTAAAATTCATCGAAAGACAGAATTTGATTTTTCGGATAGATTGAATTTTTTGGTTGGAGGTAACGGACAAGGGAAAACAACAGTTTTAGAGGCAATTTATTTTTTATGCACTACCAAAGGGTTTAGGAACTCTTCTGATAGCGAGTGTATAAATTTTGACGGGAATAATTTTGAGATCTCAGGAAAATTTCGCGATACAATTTCTAACGATGTTCGGGTTTATTTTGCTCCCGGTGAGAGCAGGCGAACTTATTTTCTTGACGGGAAACCGGTTTATCGGCCGTCAAGTATAATCGGAAAATTTCCGGTTGTTTTGTTAACCCCTGAAGACCACGAACTTACTCAAGGCGGGCCCGGCGGAAGAAGAAAATTTGTCGATGCAATTCTTTCTCAGGCAAGTGAATATTATTTGGGGTGTTTGCTCGATTATGGGAAAGTCTTAAAACATCGCAGTTCTCTTTTATCTCAAATAAAAGTGCATTCACGGCAGGAATATTTATCGCAGTTAGAAGTATGGGATGAAAAGCTTGTTAAAAGCGGCACGGTTCTCATAAATAAACGCGGAGAATTTATCGAGGAATTTGCCGAGTACATAACAACTGCATATAGAAGAATTTTTCCGGATGGTGAAATTCCGTTTATCGGATATGAACCATTCCCGGGCGCGGCAAGTTCAATCAATGAATCGTTTTTTATGGAAAAACTGCTTCAACGCAGGAATGAAGAATTGCGCAGAGAGTCCAATTTGACTGGTCCGCATCGCGATGATTTTATTTTTTCAGTGGATAATAAAAATTTAAAGTCGTTTGGTTCTCAAGGGCAGCATAAAACATTTCAAGTGGCACTGCGTTTCGCCCAATATTATTATCTGAAGAATGTTACCGGTAAGAAACCACTGTTTTTACTTGATGATATTTACAGCGAATTAGACAAGAAACGTGCTTTTAATATTAGCGGATATTTAAACGATATCGGGCAGTCATTTTTGACAATGACCGATTTTTCAAATTATGAACAAGTTGTAAATCAATCGAGCGACAAAGTATTTTATGTCAAAGAAGGTCAAGCGCAGAGAGAAAATTGAACAGGCAAACAGCGTTGGCGAAATTATTGCCGCGTCGCCCCTGCTGAAGAAAGTACACGAACTGATTCTTAACGGTGAAGTAATTGAAAACTTTTTTGTGATATTCCCCGGTTTACTCGGTAAAGCCACACCGGCAAAGTTTGAAAAAAAGATTTTATATATAAACGTTGATTATTCTGTACTAAAGGGTGAATTAAAATTTCACGACACAGAGATAGTAAAAAAAATCAATGAATATTTTAAGGAAGAACGGGTAAAAAAAGTCCGTTTTTGTTAGTATTATGAATTTAGAAATTATAGGACAAAGTTGAAGAATGAGTGCTGAGGATCAAGAATTATTGAACACAGGCAGCGATGAATACAGTGCCAAAAACATTAGTGTTTTAAAGGGACTTGAAGCTGTCCGCAAGCGTCCGGCTATGTATATTGGCGATGTGGGAACACGCGGGCTTCATCATTTGATAAACGAAGTGGTGGATAACAGCATCGATGAAGCATTGGGCGGTCATTGCGATAACATAATAGTTATTTTGCATAAAGACGGCTCTTGCAGTATTGATGATAACGGGCGCGGTATTCCGGTGGATTTACACGCTGAAGAAAATCGTTCTGCTCTGGAAGTGGTTATGACGGTTTTGCACGCGGGCGGAAAATTCGATAAACAAAACTACAAGGTATCGGGCGGTTTGCACGGTGTCGGCGTTTCCGTGGTGAATGCACTCTCCGAATCTTTGCAAGTTGAAATTAAAAGGGATGGAAAGCTATATAGCCAGAATTATACTTTTGGCGACCCTGTCGCGCCGGTGCAAGTTGTCGCCACCTTGAAAAAACCTGAAACAGGTACTAAGATTATTTTCACTCCAGATAAAACAATATTTAGAACAACAAAGTTTAAGTACGAGACTGTGCTTGCACGTATGCGCGAACTTGCTTACCTGAATAAATTTGTTACCATTCGCGTGATTGATGAAAGTGAAAATGAAGATATTACACTTCACTTCAAAGGCGGATTGACAGAATTTGTGAAATATCTTGATGAATCGCGCGAAGTTTTACACAAAACAGTGTATATAGAAGGCGAAAAGGATGATGTTCCGGTTGAAATTGCTTTCCAGTATAATTCTGATTTCAGTGAAGCTATTTTTACTTACGTGAATAATATTAATACACACGAAGGCGGAACGCATCTTGTTGGTTTCAAATCGGGTTTGACACGAACATTAAATTCTTATGCTGCTAAAAACAATCTGATTAAAGACCAGAAAATTACCCTGACAGGTGATGATTTCCGCGAGGGATTAACTGCAGTTATATCGGTAAAAGTTCGAGAGCCACAGTTTGAAGGTCAAACCAAAACAAAACTTGGAAACAGCGAAGTTAAATCAGCCGTTGAAACATTGGTGAATGAGAAACTCGCGTTGTTTCTGGAGGAAAATCCTTCCGTAGGCAAGAAAATTATTGAAAAATGTTTACGTGCCGCCGAAGCGCGCGAAGCTGCTCGTAGAGCGCGGGATTTATCACGCCGGAAAAACGCGATGGACAGTTTTGACTTGCCCGGGAAACTTGCCGACTGCTCCATTACCGATCCGGATCACTGTGAACTGTTCATAGTTGAAGGTGACTCTGCAGGCGGCTCCGCGAAGCAGGGAAGAAACAGAAGATTTCAGGCGATACTTCCATTAAAAGGAAAAATCCTTAACGTGGAAAAAGCTAAGCTGACTAAAGTTTTGGAAAACAACGAAATCCGCTCGCTGATTGCCGCGTTAGGCGCGGGAATCGGCAGTGACTTCAATGACACAAAACTTCGCTACGGAAAAATTATACTGATGACTGACGCGGACGTTGACGGTAGTCACATTCGTACATTATTGCTGACTTTCTTATATCGGCATATGAAAAGTTTGTTTGACGGGAATAGAATATATATCGCGCAGCCGCCGCTTTACCGTATTAAAAAAGGCAAAGAGGAACATTATGCTTTTGATGATGCCGAACGTGACAGCATTTTGAAGCGGTTTAAGGTGAGCGCGGCTGAGGTGCAGACAGGGCACGATGCTGAAGAATTGACTGAAGAAGAAAGCAGCAGTGAACATAAAATAAAAGGGGTAACCATTTCCCGTTACAAAGGGCTGGGCGAAATGAATCCTGAGCAGCTTTGGCAGACAACAATGAATCCCGAAACAAGAACTATGCTGCAGGTGAGTATAGAAAATGCCGCCGATACCGAGAACTTGTTTACCACGCTTATGGGGGATAATGTTGAACAGCGAAGGGCTTTTATCGAGAAGCACGCTAAGTATGTGAAAAATCTTGATGTATAATTTCGTAATTGAAAAAAAGAAAATAAATTTTATCTATGAGTTCTATGTTTGATAATATTAACCCGGTCGCGTTAGAAGACGAAATGCGATCATCGTATATTGATTATTCAATGTCCGTTATCGTGGCTCGTGCCTTGCCTGACGTGAGAGATGGTCTAAAACCGGTTCACCGCCGCGTACTTTTTGGTATGTATGAACTCGGTGTCGCCCATAATAAACCCTATAAAAAATCAGCAAGAATCGTTGGAGAAGTTCTCGGTAAGTATCATCCCCACGGTGATTCGGCCGTCTATGATACAATGGTGCGTATGGTGCAGGATTTTTCCTTGCGTTATCCGCTGGTCCAAGGACAAGGAAACTTCGGTTCCGTTGACGGTGATTCTCCCGCGGCAATGCGTTATACTGAAGCTCGTCTTGCGCGAATCGCGGATGAAATTCTTCGCGATCTTGATAAAAATACTGTTGACTTTGCCCCAAATTTTGACGATTCTTTGCAAGAGCCAAAAGTTATGCCTTGCTACTTGCCGAACCTGCTGATTAACGGTTCAAGCGGTATTGCTGTTGGTATGGCAACAAACATTCCTCCGCACAATTTGACAGAAGTTATTGACGGATTAATTGCATTAATCAATAACCCTGAAATTACTATTGAAAAACTTATGAAGCACGTTATTGCTCCCGATTTTCCGACAGGCGGTAAAATTGTTGGTTATGATGGTGTGCGTGATGCCTATCTTACAGGGCGCGGGAAACTTTTGGTTCGCGCTGTTACAAGTAAAGATTTGTTGAAAAACGGAAGAGAAAATATTATTATTTCCGAACTGCCGTATCAGGTTAATAAAGCCAATTTGATTGAGAAAATTGCCGGTCTGGTTAAGGAAGGAAAAATCGATGGTATTTCCAATATTCGCGATGAATCCGACCGAGATGGTATGCGCGTGGTTATCGAACTAAAGAGAGATGCCCAAACGGAAGTGGTAATCAATCAGCTTTATAAGCATACACAAATGCAGACCACCTTTGGTGTTAATATGCTCGCGCTTGTTAACGGGATGCCAAAAGTTTTGACCTTGAAAGAAATGATGACTCACTTCCTTGCCCACAGGATGGAAGTACTCATCAGGCGAACAAAGTTCGAGCTGGATGCAGCAGAACGCCGCGCGCATATTTTAGAAGGCTATATTATCGCGCTTGATAATATTGATGAAGTTATTGAAACAATCAAGAAATCGCGCGATGTTGAGACTGCCAAGAATAATTTAATACGAAAGTTTAAGCTTTCGGAAATTCAGGCAAAAGCTATCTTGGATATGCGTCTGCAGCGTCTTACCGGACTTGAGCGTAAGAAAATTGAAGATGAGTACAAGGAAATTATTAAATTGATTGAAAAGCTGCGCGGTATTTTGGCTAATGAAGATCAGCGAAATTTGATTATTCGCAATGAACTCTTGGAGTTGAAAGAACGCTATGGAGATGCGCGCCGCACTGAAATAATATACAGCTTTGAAGAGTTTTCTATCGAGGATATGATCGCGGAAGAAGATGTTGTAGTTACAATTTCCCATAAAGGCTTTATTAAACGCTTCCCCGTGAGCGGTTACAGGAGACAGGGACGCGGCGGTAAAGGTGTTATTGGTTCAGGTATGAACGAGGACGACTTTATCGAGCATATGTTTGTTGCTTCAACGCATCAATATATATTGTTCTTCACCGATAAGGGCAGATGCTATTGGCTGAAAGTACACGAACTGCCCGAAGGAGGACGAGCGACAAAAGGCAGATCGATTATTAATCTTATCGAAAAAGAAAAAGATGAAGTGATCAGCGCGTTTGTTGCCGTGAAAGAATTTAAGGATGATCAATTCTTGATTATGTGTACTAAACAGGGCGTTATTAAGAAAACTGTTCTTTCAGCTTACGGCAATGTTCGTAAAGGCGGAATCAACGCGATTGGCTTGAACGAAGGCGACAGCTTGATTTCAGTTAAACTTTCGGATGGAAGCAACGACATTGTTATTGGCACTTCACACGGTTTTGCAATTCGTTTCCACGAATCAGATGTTCGTGATATTGGAAGAACTGCAACCGGTGTCCGCGGTGTGAACCTTGGCAAAGACGACAAAGTTGTAGGTTTATTGGTAATAAAAAGACAGGCAACAATATTGGTTGTTACAGAGAACGGTTTCGGCAAACGCTCTGAAATTGCTGACTACCGCATTACGAAAAGAGGCGGAAAGGGTGTAATAACCGTTAAAACATCTGAAAAAGCCGGTAATATGATCGCGATGATGGAGGTAACTGACGCGGAAGAATTAGTAATTATTACCACGCGAGGTATGGTCATTCGTCAAGGAATCAAGGAACTCCGCGTAATGGGCAGGAATACCGTTGGCGTGCGCCTGCTTAAATTAAAAGATGGCGATTCTATTGCAGATATTGCAAAAGTGCTTCCTGAAGATGAGGAAGAAGTGACAAGCGGCTCCGCTGAATAAAACCGGTTGTTGTTAGCAGGCTATGAAAAAATTCCCTCTCCTTCGGGTAATGGCACTAACTTAACAAAATAAAACAAACCCACCCCCGCCCTCCCTTTATAAGGGAGAGCCTGCCCCGATGAGTCGGGGGATTAAGGGTGGGTTTTCCTAAATGGGCAATTTTTACTATGTTAGTGACATTACTCTTTCGGGAGAGGGCAGGGTGAGGGGTTATTATTTCACCGCGAGATACCTTCCGTTGAGCAGACCATTCAAACAACATTCCCCGTGCATAAAAAAAGGGCGGAAGCCTTTTTAATGCTTCCGCCCTTGATATGGATTATATGATTGGGTTATTTCATAAGTATCAGTTTTTTAACTGAATTGAACTTTGCTCCATCGGAAACAGAAGTTGCTTTTATCGAGTAGAAGTAAACACCTGATGCCATATTCTTGGCATTCCAGATGGCTGACTGATGTCCGGCGGATTGTTTTCCATCGAACAATACTGATATACTCTGTCCTAATGAATTAAAAATTTCAATTGTAACTTTACTTTCTTTAGGCAAAGCATAACTGATTGTCGTGCTTGGATTGAACGGATTCGGGTAATTCTGCGATAACGCGTATTCCGTTACAATAGAATTTTTGTCGTTTTCAACTGCTGTGGGGTTCTTATTCACGGATACTAACCCGTCATTTGAATTTATGGTAAGAAGTGCAAGTTTTGAATTTGCAACCGCGAATCTGGATAATTGTACTTGGTACGAATCACCCAATTTAGCTGTATTTTTTACGACATAAGAAAGAACTAAAAGCGTGCCATCGGTACTGATTGGATCAAGCGTGCCGTTCAGATCGGTTGTCGCTATATTCAGGCGGCCAGATGGTTCCATAAAAGAACTCATTGACCAGCCTAAGTTTTTAGTTGCCGAACCAAACACGCACTTGCCTGTATATTCAAAGTTTGTGTCTAACTGCAAGGAGAGATTGAAAGCTCCTATCTGTTTGCTATGCAGTGCAGCATTAACAGGAATATACACTGTATCGCCCGGGAGAGCATACACTTTCTCAGGAACGCTGATTAACACAGCTGTCGAATCATAGGCGGTTTTCTCGAACACAGGTTTTGCTAAGAAAGCTGGAATATAACTTCCGTCAACATCACCTCTCAACACACCCCAGAAGCTTTGTTTAGCTTTCACTGAATCAAGCGGATTATATTGAATGTAACGAGGAGCAGTCTGCCAGTTCGTTGCCGTCAACTTATAACTTGAATCAACATATATCCAATTACTGAGTGCCGGGGTGGTAATAGCAGCCGGAGTAACTGAACCTGATGAAAGCCGCAGGATAGATGCTGCGTCAGAAGCATTGACAATTCCGTCACCGTTCACATCGGCAGCAATCATTTGCGCAAATGATAAAGGAGTAGGACCGCCGTCTCTGCCCGCAAAGGCAAGTGCCGCATCGGTTGCAGTAACCGCTAACGCGTCATAAGTTTTGGTGCTGTCCGGAACAATAGTTACTAAACCTCCCGGTCTTTTGCCGGAGAAATCAAAGAAACCATTTAAATCCGTTAAGGACAAACCATTATTTGAAGGATTATCGGAATCAGTTAAGCTGATAGTACTATTGCCGATTATCGGCTTTTTATTAATGCTGTAACGCAAGAATCCCGAAACTCTTCCAAAGAGGCTAAGGTTTCCATCTTGTCCGGCAACATTAAGTGATGACCCAGTGGCTCCGGATGCAGCCAGATAGGTATTGTTAATTTGCAAAGAAGTCTGCGTGCCTAAGCGGGCAGTAGAATTAATGGAGAACACTAAGGTAACAATGCCGGCGGAAGCAGCACTAATAAGTGTACCTCCACCTTGGTAAGCACCTATTTGAACATAACCGCCTGCGGCATTATTTGTTGCTCCAACTGTCCAGTTAGTCAGGTTATTGCTCGAACCCACGTACGTGAGTATGTTTTTATCATACAGTACTCTGGCATCAAACGCACCAATAGGAGTACCGCCGTAACTTGCTATATCAATAGGAATAGTTACCCTATTGGTAGGAGAACCTACTAAATCGGTAGCAATTGCAAACGTACTTGCTGTTGCATCGGAAATAGTGAAAACACCGGAAACTGCCGATGCATTCTTACCGAAAACCTTAATCACGCAATTTCTCTGGGGTAGAGTAAGACTATAAACTGCTGCCTTTAAATCAGGTAAAGTAAGTGTTGTAGTACCAGCATTAACGGGAGTAGTACCTTGCTCCAAAAGAATCCCAAAAGTAGCTCCGCCGTCTGTTGAAAGCTGGATAGCGGCTATATCGGTTACCGCCGGCAGTGTACCAAAATTATCCCACGTGATAGTTTGTGAAGAATTATTAGGCACCACAGATCTGGCAACAGGTGCAGTTACAGCTATATAGTTATTATACGTATTATTAGTCGCCCAAATAAAAAAGGCATTTTTATTTGGTTTTACACTGAAGTTTATGTTAACGGCTTGTGCTGTAGCTTTACTCGGATAAGTAAGGACGGGACCGAATGCCGCTCCCGCGGGTATTACAGCCGATACAACAGAATCGCTTTTATAACCGAAATATTCACTATAATCTGTATCAAAAATTGCGGCTAATGATGATTTACCGGAATAAACAGGTGTTGTTCCCGATAAATAATTGAGATTATACTTGGATATTTTCAAATCACCGGCTGCGGTTACTGCCGAATCAATCATAATATAGTCTGAAATCGGCGTCATATTTCCGCCCGGCATAAACGAAGCATTTACGTTGGCTTGTTTATTTGCATCTAATTTAAGTTTGACATATACTTCTATTCCGCTTGTTCCCCAAACTATAGAATCAGTCTTAGCACCATACAAGGTATTCTCATAGTTATACACATAGGTATTAGGAGATGTTGTTTCATCCCAAGAGGCTAATTTTGTATTAGTTTCGCTATTGATTCTGCATAAACCGGTTTTATTCTTATCATTTAAATTAATATTAAGAATTTGTTTATCGGAACCACCGCCTGCCGCTTTATATTTAATTTGGGATATTCTGCCGTTGGCATGGTCAAATAATATTGTAGCATTTAAATCACCACCGGGGATGGAAGTACTCGCTGCACCTGTCTTGAATTCCCAGGGAGTTGAATATTCAGATGTTACAGATCCTATTTTAACCCGTACGCGCCAAAAGTACACTGTTCCGGTCTCAAGAAAGTCAGAAGGGGTATAGGTAATAACAGGCATTGCTGCAACAGCGGCAATATTTGAATATGTTTTCAAATCAGTAGTAGTAAAAGACTTGCTTTTGCACACCTGCAAATCATAAAAAGAAGCACCGGCTACACTCTGCCACTTGTATGGTACACGCAAATAGCTTATAGGAACATAAGGACTTGGGTCATCGAGAGGGTATGCAAGAATTGGAGGAGCCATATTAGTGGTAAAACTTCTTATGGTACTCCATTCGCTTGTTTTTCCATCAAGTTTTGTTGCCTGAACCCGCCAATAATAGACCAAATTAGGGGATAATTCGGAGCCTACGGGAACAGTAAACTTAATGTTATTCCCTGCGGAGAATTGTACTAAGCCGGTTGTAAAATCAGGAAGCGTAGCAAATTGCACGGTATATCCCTCACTGACGGGAACGGCACCCCAGGAAAGAGTGGGGAGTATAGGAACACCCGCTGCATTATCTGCCGGCAGAGCAAGAACAGGAATTGAGAGTACTTTTGTCGTAAAACTTCTTACCGCACTCCATACACTCGCATCTAATCCATTTGTCTTTGTTGCTTTGACTCTCCAATAATAGGTAGTATTATAGGATAATGGAGACAGGACGGTATTGGATACTTCAGTTGTTGTGCCTGAATAGACAATTGCTGCAAACGCTGCATCGGCAGCAATTTGAATACTATAGCCTTCAGCATTGGTGACACCGCTCCACGCAAGTGTGGGGGTAATTGAAACCTCCAGGGCTAAAGCCGATGGTGTTCCTAACGTAGGTGCGGTAAGCGGTGATGCAGTGATAAACTTTCTTACATCGCTTATACTAAAATTGGCTGTATTAGCTGAATTGTAGGCTTTCACTTTCCAATAATAGTAAAAATTAGGAATTAAGTCTGAACCTAATGTTACCGTGTTCGTAGTAAGAACAGCTGATGTCACACCACCGGTAAAACCGGGATTATCTGCATAAATAACTTGATAGTTATTCATCCCGGGTACAGGACTCCACGTAAAAGTCGGCTTTAACGGAATATCCACAGCATCGGCTACCGGCAGGAGGAGATTGGCATTTCCCGGTATTGTCCAGAAATTGCCTGTTGCTATCGTTGTCGTCCAAGCATTTGGGCTTGATTTAATTCGCCAATAATATTTGGTATTATTTTGAAACAAACCGCCGCTTACGTTTAACGTGGTAGTTGAATTACTTAGTAAACTTGCAGAATAAACAATGCCGCTGAGAAAATCAGAAGCGGTACCAATTTGAATATCACTAGTGGTTGCTACGACAGGAGCCCAAGCAAAATTCACACCATTTGCAAATACAACCTGCACTAAATCCGTGGCATTTGCAGTAAGGATAGTAAATGCATTACTGGTCAACACTGTAGTGCTACCAGCAGCGTCAGTTATCCTAATTGTATTGGTTGCTGAAGCTGAAGCAGTTGCCGGAACTAACCAAGAATATGTTCCTGATTGAGCAGAAGCTGCAGCAGTAACTGTAACATAGGCACCACCATTCGGTGCAAATTCTATTAAAGCAGCACCTGCAGCACCGGTAAGGCCAAACGTGCCCCACGTTATATTGTACGTGTTACCGGCAACAAGAGCAGCACCTCCACTCGGGAAAGTAATAATAGGGGTTGTTGAAAATTGCCAAGTCGAACTCCAAGCACCGGTAATTGCTGTAGCTGCTTGTGCTCGAATCCGCACATAATAAATAGTATTATTTATGAGCGTTGATGCGGGTACGTTACTTGTTACAACAGCACCCACTGAAGTTGAATACACAATAGCAGAAAAATCTGATGCGGTCGAAATTTGATAGTCATATCCGGTCGCATTAGTAACAGCACCCCAAGTAATAGCTGGGGTTAATGAAGCAAGTGTAGCTGTAGGTCCAGTTAAAGTTGGGGAAGTAACAACATTAAAGGCACCACTGACTATTGTAGTCGGAGTACCATCAACAATTTGTATTTTACAACCTGTTGAAACTGTACTGGGAACAGTCCACGAATATGTTCCTATACCAACAGCAATAGTACCAGTAGTAAGCGTCACATTGTCAGCATTCGGGAATGTGCCCGATGGGGAATATTTTATTGTAACATTACCGGCAGGAGTTGTTGTAATGGTCCATGTTATATTATAAGTACTACCTGCAAGTATATTGTTCGCAGCAACTGGAGCAGTAACTGCATCTGCAGAGAAAGCTTCTATACTAAAGAATAGAAGAAAGCTCATAACGAGCCACGCAAAATTTGACCGTGAATTAATCATCGTATTATCCTTTCAAATTAAATTTTAAAAATTAGTTTAGTTAAAAAAACAGAGAAAATTTTTGGGAGTAGTTTATATGTTATTGTTTACTCTCAAAAAACAAAAAAAATACACGGTCATTCCCTTTTAGAGAACTGACCGGAATGGCATACAGCCATTATCACGAAACACATCCGTGAACTTTTCATCGTTCTTTCCTTTCAAATAAATTAAAAAAAATAGTAAAGGACACAACACATTATCGAAGATATATTTTAAAAGTTTAGGGGGGAAGAGGAAAATATTTTTGGTGAATTCTTCATAGCTCTTTTCTTTCAAATTATATTAAAAAAATGTAACTGTTTAGGTAAAAAAACGAGTATTTTTTGTTTCCCGATAGGGAATAAATGTTTGTAGAAAAAACATACCACGTGCAGCCGTGATTTCCCGTAGGGAATATATGTTTTGTTCGTTACCTGTCCCTAAAACGACATATATTCTCCCGTGAAACGGGACAGGCTCTAACGGGAAAAATAGACTTGTGGTTTTGCTTTTTTTTACAAACATTTTTCTCCTAACGGAGAATAGTAAGACTACCTAAATAGTTACAAAAAAATAATAAAGGTTACACTATATTATCGAAGATATATTTTAAAAGTTTAGCTTCAGTAAATCACGCCAGAATAACGAGTTATTGTCTCGAAAACAACTTTACCCGAAGACCGCGAAGGTTAAATTTATATGATGTAAAACCTATTCGCGGGCAAACACTTGCACGCGGGCATTCTTTTAGCCTTCGCGTGATTATAGTATTACAATGTAAATCTTTGTTTTTTATGTCAAGATATTTTGTGGTGTTCGTATAACTTTTAGAAATATTAATTTTAGTTGACAAATCTTTTATGGAAATTTTTGGATTTGCACGTATCAACTGCAATATCTTTTTTTGGTTATCTACCAACCCATCTACCAACTTATTAACCAACCCGTCTTCATTATCTCCAACATTTTTCCTAAGAAATCTCGAAATAAAAATATCCCCGACCTGTTCAAATTGGCCATCCGGCTCGCGTTCTAAAATAAAAGTATTCTTAATCGTTATTTTTTTGTAACTGTTTAGGTACTCTAACAAATCTCCGTTAGGAGATTGAGGTTTGTAGAAAATAAACAAAAGCCGATCCCGTTTTTCCGTTAGGAAATCTATGTTGTTTTTTGTGTCAATATCGAAACATAGCACGGTAAACCGCAATCAAAAAAGTTTAAAAGTCGGAATGTTTTATAGTTTGAGTGAATATCAAAGTAATTTGCTAAAAAACAACTTTATTCACCTGCAAAAAATAGCAAATAATTGAAATAATACAAGAAACTGTTTATTGTTGTACATCCATCTTCAAATATCTTTTTGGGTAACTACTCAGTCTCCTGAAATCAAGAAAATATTCGTTACGGATATTATGTCCCAACGGGACTAAATTTGAATAACCGTGAGTGACAACTCACGGGAGAATGATAAAAAGCATCTATGTCCCCGAAGGGGGCAAATTCACGCCGCATTAGTTCGCCCCTTTCGGGGACGTTATTTGTTTGGGCTTACTTTTCCGTGAGTTAGCACTCACGGTTATTCAAATTTAGTCCCGCTGGGACAAATTCAAGAACAGGCTGAGTAGTTATCTTTTTGGGACTATTGGATATATTTTGTATCATTCATATCAATAAAAAAAGGTGTTATACGGAAATATGAGATTGAATTTCAAAAATAAGAATATCATAAAATCAATTTCTTTTAGCGGCGGAATTGTATTCGTTATAATATGCTGTATCTTATTCTTCGCGAATCCTTTATGGAATACGCTCGATTACAAGGCAACTGATTTCTTTTATAAATATTGCATCGAGCGTGGCGAAGGTCCGCCTATTAGTAATAAGATCGCGTATGTAAACCTGACGAATAGCACATATTCATATTTTGGTCATAACTATCTTGATAGGATATTTCTTGCTAAATTGAATTGCATCTTAGCACAATTCAATCCGGAATCGGTATTTTACGATATTATTTTTTCAGCTCCATCTGCGCCTGTTGCCGATTCGCTTTTCTCTGAATCTCTTGGAACTCTTGGCTGTGCTGTTTTGCCCGCGGGGTTTAGGCTATCAACAGAACCAATAAATTTTGAATGGAAAGATGAACCATATTATAAAAAATTGCATAACGAATTTTTGTTCAGTCCGGTAGAATTTGGACAAGGACACCCGTATTATGGAGTTCGTGTGCTTTCGCAACTTCCTATGCTGTATGATTATGTGGCGGGGCATTCTCACATATCTGCTGAATCGGACCCTGATGGTATCTCCCGGCATCTCCCACTGATACTAAAGATCGATTCATCATATTTACCGGCTACTGCATTATCAATGTTTTTGAATTATGTTAAAGTGCCGCCCAATAAAATTGAAATAAATTGGGGAAATTATGTTCGAATTCCCGCCATAAAGGGGAGTGAACTTGTTCGTGACTTGTATATTCCTATTGATGATCAGGGGCTGGTATTTATTCCTTATCCTGCTGAATGGGAGAAAACACCGCAAATGGTGGAAGCTCATAAAGTTGTTGAACTTGCAAATGACCCTGACAATACAAGTCAATTACTGGATTTTTTCGAGGGGAAGTTTATTTTTATTGGCGATATCTCAATCGGAATTTCGGATCTCGGACAGACACCGTTAGAGAAAAATGTTCCTTTAGTTGCAATCCACGCGGCATTAATGAATTCTTTTCTGACTAACTCGTTTTATACAAAGTGGAGTCTTCTTGAAATTATTGAATTGCTCTTGGGAATTAGTCTGTTATTATATGGCTCTGCAATTCTTAAGAGCAATAGTTTATTTTTTATCGCGACGTTTATTATTTACGGCGGGATGATCGGGTTGACTTTGCAGCAGATGCAGCATTTTCGATTATTTCCGTTAGTTACAGTCTTTATTTGCGGTACAATCATTAGCTTATCATATTTAGTAGTTCTGCATTCGCTGATTACAAAAGATCAGGCTTTCATACGCGGCGCGTTTTCTAAATATATTCCAACCAAAGTTGTGGATAACTTGGTTAATAATCCTGATCAACTTAAATTAGGTGGTGAAAACAGGGTGTTGACTATTCTTTTTAGTGATATTGAAGGCTTTACTACAATATCGGAAAAGATGGAACCAAAAGTATTAGTTCGGATAGTAAATAGCTATTTGACCGAAATGACACTCGTCATTTTTGAAAACGCAGGAATCATCGATAAGTATCTTGGTGACGGCATAATGGCAGAGTTTGGTGCTCCTCTTTATCTTGAAAAGCACGCGGATGCTGCAGTTATTTCCGGACTAAAAATGCAAGAGGCTTTGGTGAAGTTGAATAAAGTATGGGCAAGCGAAGGCTTACCGGTTTTACGGTGTCGTATAGGTATTAACACAGGGGATGTGGTAGTTGGAAATATAGGCTCGGCTCAAGTATTCGATTACACGGTATTGGGTGATAACGCGAATCTCGCTTCACGACTCGAGGGAGCTAATCAACTATACGGAACGCGCCTGCTTGTTTCGGAAGCTACTTACCTGCATCTGACAAAGAATAAGTTCAGAACGCGCCTTTTAGATTCAATTATTGTAAAGGGACGCACAATGCCTGTGAGGGTTTATGAAGTATTTGGTTTTGCTGAAGATGAACCGCTCTCAGAAGCACTTGAATCATATTACAGGCATTTCCAGACAGGACTTCAGCATTATTTCGTGCAACAATTCGATGCGGCATTTGAAGAGTTTACTTTGGCTCTTACACTGCAGCCCAATGATCTTGCATCTCTACTTTTTATGAAACGAATAAAAAATTTACAATCCTCTGGTATCCCTCCCGAATGGGATGGTTCCATTGACATTTCAAAAATATAATCTATAGTTTCCTGAAACAGTCAAAATTCTGCGCGACATAAATATGAGTACGTGTCCCGCCAAAAAATAGTTACGATTAACGAAAGAATGTTGCCGCTGTGGCTTCCTGATGTTTTTGAGTTCCGTTCATCAACGTTAGTTCAGGAATCAACTGAAGCGGGAATGAACGAATGTTAATCGAAATATTCTTATCCATTTTATATAGAATACCTGCCAGTTTCACGTATAAACTCGGTTCAACACCGATATACAAAAGCGAAGCGGCATTGGCAAATTTGGATTTCCGTGTTGCCAAGAAATTAAACATTTCCGCGAGATTGTTATTCCAAAAATCTTTTTCCTCAAGGACAATTCCCATCGCGAAACGATTGCCTTTTCGGGCTAATATATCAATCTGAAACTCGCCTATTTTAGGAGGGTCTGTTAAATAGTTACCAAATTTGCGGTGAACTATTTTGTAACCGTCAGCCCAAAATTGAGCTACTAACGTATCGATAAGTTCTTTTCTATGATTCATACTAACACCTTCTTTTATAATTAGTTAAATAATGTTGTTATCGGGATCAGCGGGATAAAGTGCTCATTTGGCAGCAGCCTTATATTTACAATTCGTTTAAAATCGTATTTCTTCACTTTCTTATCTTCCTTTGACTTGCCGTATAAGGCTTTAGTGCCATCTTCTTCAGTGATTATGAAATACGGGTATATTACTTCTTCTTGCAGGTTATAATAAAAGCGTACTTTCATACCATTTGCCATTGCCTTGGCAAAAATTTCAGATTTATACATCTGGTTTCCTTAAAAAAATCATCTTATCCATCTCATTACTCCCACAACTATTCCAATTATCGAAAATTCATCGAAATTGTTAATAGCAATGGGTTTATATTTCTTGTTTGCAGGTAATAACTGCACAAGACCGTTTTTGTTATAGAACCGTTTCACGGTTGCTTCATCGTGTAAACGTGCAACAACAATCTCATTGTGGCGAGCTGCTGCTGCAGGACATATAATAACATAGTCAGCTTCAAATATGCCGTCATCAATCATACTATCGCCTTTTACTTGAAGCGCGAAATGTTTGTCTTTGCTCTTCAAGTACGCGCTGTCCACTAAAAGGCTGCCTTCCAAGTTTTCGTAGGCAGTAATCGGAATACCTGCTGCCACACGTCCTACAATTGGTACTTGTTGAGCCGACTTACTTTCTGTTGATGATACAGGCTTAGTCAGGCTAAGTGTTCTGCTGGTGTTTACTCCTCTTGTCAGGACTCCTTTTTTCAGCAGGGCATCCACGTGACGCTTCACTCCATTTGTTGAGGTTATCTCAAACTTAACTCCTATTTCCCTGAGTGTCGGAGGGAAACCATTTTCTTGTATGTACCAAGTTATGTACTCGAGTACTTTTTGCTGACGCGGCGTTAATAAATTTTTACTCATATAATATAGTGCTCATTTGTTTACTACAAACATAGTGAACAAAATAACACTTGTCAAGTGAAAAGTGAAAAAAATTAAATATTTTTCTATACAAACATTATTGGCAAATCGACAGAATATTTTAGTATATATTTATCTTATGTCAATGATATAAATAGAATTATTATTACATAATATTCAACTTATTATAATATATAGAAATATGCAATACTTTTCTGATGAATTAAGATAAAACACGGTGAACGATGATTATAGGCGGTGAACGATGGGTTTAAAGCGGCAGAATATTTAGTGGTATAAAAATTTCAGCAATAATCACGAAATTTATCCCGATTTTTTCTATATTTGTAACTACTCAGTCTCCTGATGGGGGGGGGGGGGGGCAAATTAACGCCGCGTAGTTATTTAGCCACCAACG
>CAIYTF010000126.1 GCA_903929035.1 uncultured Ignavibacteriales bacterium | reverse complement strand
TGCAGTAGCGGGGACATCCGCGGGACTTATGACATCCGCGGATAAGACGAAACTTAATAACCTGCCCGCTATAACAGGGCTTTCAGATAATATCACTATACCAAGCGGTGTACTGACTGTTGCTAATGCAGTAGCGGGGACATCCGCGGGACTTATGACATCCGCGGATAAGACGAAACTTAACGGCTTGCAGCCTATACCGTCAGGCGGAACTGCCGGACAAGTTTTATCTAAAAAATCCGATAGTAATTTTGATATGGAATGGACAACAGTAGTATCCGGTATAGCCTTATTTGCATTACTTAACGCGGTATCAATCGGGGTATATGACTTCCCGTCAAGTTCCTCTACAAACTATCACGTGGGTTCTTCATCAACAATAAGAGAAAGTATAGTCCCCGCGAGTACAGTACCAAATTATATTGGTCAGGTAGGGCACGATGCAAATGGCGATGTATATGTTGCCGTGTCTATAACAGGCACAACCAAGTGGGAGGCGGTTGATCCATCAACTGTTGGTACCGGTTCTTCTATTGGAACGCCCGGGACGGCATTCGGGAGCATAGGAGGAGGAGATGTTATAGTATCACCAACATTTTCTATAAGTCCAATTTCCTTTTCTGCTTCCGGCTCTAACGTGTTAAGTGCTGTAGTTACCGCGGCAGCAGATCCATTTTCTTCGTCAGTAATGACAGTTTTAGTTCAAACTGTATAATTTTTTAACAATAAAAAAAAATAGGAATAGTCAATGGCTATATCACATAATTTAGCAAACCCTTTAAACCCGCTATCCGGTTTTGACCCGGTGGCAGGTAAAACAGATGGCACGGTCGTTGGGCAGAGTTACGTCCTGAGAAAGATTTTTGATGCTTTATTAACTTTTGATAGTAATATTAAAGAAATAACGAGCGGATCACCCACCCCGTCATTTCTTCAAAGCGGATTTAGCAGTACTTTACCTTCAGACGCGGCTGTAGCAAGGAATACAGCGGATGATACCGTTTCCTTTTACCTTGTAAATGACCCGGGTCTAAGTGAAACAATACCAAGCGCGTTTGTCTATAAAATTAGATACAAAGGAGTTAATAATTACAAGTCGCTATATGAAGTCAACGTGTCTCACGTGATATCAGGATCGGGAATTACGCCGGTAGAGAAGGTACTTTATCCTGTCGGCGATAATGTCAACACAGGCATATATTTAAAATATGCCGCGACCGCTGGCACGATAACAACAATGTCATATTATCCAAATATAATCTTCTGGAAGTCTAGTAACTGCCTCATTATACAGGCAGTACAAAAGTCAACCAACGACTATGCCGGCGCGCTGGTAATATTCTTTCCCGCTTGGAATGGGAAAGATAGATTTAGCGGGGCAATCAGCCCATCCACCTTCAGCGCAGCTATGTCTGTAAATAACGGCGGCGGACAAACTTTATATATGCCAATACAAAATATATATGAAGCAATGACGGATAACTCCGCTCAAAGCACTGCATCCACTATATTATCATCCTGCGGGCAGCTCCCGTCTCAGTCCTATATTGTCGGAGGCGTCCCTAATAGTATTATTACAGGTAAACTTAGAATATCAGCCTGGGGGAATACATTTCACGTGGTTTCAGATGAGATAGAGGGGATTTCCTTGGTAAATACATCGTTACCTAATACTTTAGGACCTGGCGTTATAAATTTGTACGGGTCTGTCGCGCATTTAACATCCGCGCAGCTCTCAGATGCTAAATACCTGTATAGAATTCTTGTTCCACTACCTGCTTAACAAATAAACTAATAAATGAAAGACAATTAAAAATGGCTATATTACATAATTTCTCTAACGCTCTTAATCCTCTATCGTGTTTCGACCCCGTGAGTACTCAAGTTGACGGCACCTCTATTGGTCACGGGTATGTATTAAGACGAATCTTTGATGCCTTATTAACTTTTGATAGTAATATTAAAGAGATAACGAGCGGATCACCCACCCCGTCATTTCTTCAAAGCGGACTTAACAGCACTTTACCATCCGGCGCGGCTGTAGGACGGGCAACAGACGGCGAGTATGTTTCTTTTTACTTTGCAAATGACCCGGGACTTAGCGAAGCGACACCCAACGCGTTTGTTTATAGAATTAAAGAGGTCAATGCCACCGCGGTCTGTCCTTACCAAATATTAGTTTACCATATAACATCAGGCGGCTCACTTCTTACTCCAAGCGGTACAAGTTATATAACTTATAACGGGGCAAATATAAACGTTAACTTTTTCTACGCTGCTAATTTAACAGGGACTACCAATACTACTATGCTTAATATACCTATGGTATCGTTCTGGAAATCTGATAACTGCTTAACTATACAGTCATTTGATAAAAGGACAGGTTCTTCTGTCGGTGTAGTGTCTATATTTCACCCTGTATGGAATGGTTATGAAAGAACTACAGGCGCGATCACTAATTCCACGTTTAGGGCAGTGGTATTTGGCAATAATGGCGGCGGTCAGACTATGTACGCGCCTTATCAGCCATTGTTTGAAAGTTCTTATAATACAGGGGTAACCAGTACCGCTATGCTTTCGTCCTGCGGGCAAACATCACCTTTCTTGTTTAACGTGAGTGGAGGGCAGGAGCTTATAACCGGCAAATTAAAGATTTCTGTAATGGGTACAAATTTTAAAGTTGTATCAAATGAAATTGAAGGGGTATTATTAACGAATAATTCCTATCAACCATACGCCGGAATAGCCGGCACGTATAGCGGGGTTAATTATATTACCGGAGGGTATCATTCAGATGGAAAATATAATTACAGGCATCTATTGGCTATGTCTTAATATGTCATAGATAATCGTTTCTAAAAAAGGCAGTCTCAAAAGCTGCCTTTTTTTATACCCATAACTCTATTAAAACTATTGAAAATTTCTAATAGTTAATACTTGCCAATAATTCAAGCTTGTCATTATAGGGTGTTAGATATTCAAGCCCGATATGATCGGGGAAGATACTTACTTTCTTAACGTATTTTTGCAGCAGTTCCAAGTCTGTAAAATCGGGATTATACACGATTGGTTCAGGAAGTTCGAGTGCTTTTAGAAGATTGGATATTTCATCAAGTTTTAGAGGAAGTGTTGTAAAGAAGTTGTCGTTTTGTTCGGTTAGCAGTGTTGTTTTGTGTTTTATTTGTTCCCTTGTTGATTCGATATAAGCCCTGTGATAATCCATAAGCGCGCGCGTGACAGATCGAACGTGGGTAAGGATTGCCAAGTTTACCGCGTCTTGGCGGTATGTTTTAGCCGCGCAAAGGTCTTTGCCTTGCGAAAGTTTTTTCGAGCAGATATAATATGAATGGGACGAGCGGGTAATCTTGAGCTTGGCATCACACAGCCCGCAGTGAGCGTTTCCCCAGCCGGTGAGAAGATATACCCCGCGGGGTGATGCAAGTGTCCGCTTTTTTACTTTAAGGTTCATAAGAGCGGTATATTGTTCTTCGGTGATTAGCTCGGGCCAGTTACCCGCTTCGCCTGTTTTATAGAACCCGCGATAGAATTTGAGCCTGTCGGCATCGAGGACATAGCCAACGGTTATTTCAAACCAAGTTTTGGAGCGGCGGGTTTTATAGCCGTTTGTATTGAGGTAGTTCGCTATCACGCTTATCCCCTTGCCGGCAAGAGCGAGTGAACAAATTAACTTAGCTATCTCCGCTTCTTCAGGGAAGACTTCTATTGTTTTTGTTTCGCGGTTAAAACGGTAGCCATAAGGAATACCGCCGAATGTCCAAGTTTTCATAATTGTTACCTGTTTGTTATTAATTACTCGAAAGGCAATTCGGGAACATCGGGAATATAGTCAAGATTCTTTGTGGCTGTTTTGAAAGCTTCTTTCCTGTACGGTAAGGCAATTCCCCTGCCGTCTAATAAATCTTCAACGGTAAGTATTTGTATTTTATTGTACCTGCCCGGGTAACTTTCACTTTCAAAGTGGCCGGCTTGTTTGGCTTCTCTCTGCATTTCAGCGGTAACTTGCTCCTCGAAACAGACGAACACGCCTAATTCCGCTTTCCGCTTTTCAATAACGTGGATAAATTCACGTATATTCTTGATACCAATATTACCGCTTTTCACCTCTATAAGGATGTTACCCTTTTTCTTATCGGTTACAATGAAAGGCAGGTATCCGTCAAAACCGCCGTCGCCGGATTTCTTAGGGTTGGAAATACCGCCTATCATCACCTCTATTATCCAATCTTGGAAAGCGAACCGGCCGTTATCTGTTTCACGGGCAAGCATCTTCGCTCCATCTATATCTCCCGGGAATCCTGTAACTTGAATATTATCACGGATTATTTTTGCCCTCTGTGCCGGATAAGGATCGGTTAACCTGTCCAATATAAGCCGTATCGCCAAGTGAGATATATCAACACCTATCCAATTGCGTTTTAGTCTTTGCGCGGCGGCAATAGTGGTTCCGCAGCCGCAGAAGAAATCCGCGACCAAATCGCCTTTGTTGGAGCTTGCCTGAAGGATGCGTTCAAGTAATTCCTCCGGCTTTTGCGTTGGATAACCGAGGCGTTCTCTTGCCTGCGATGATATAGGAGGAATATCAATCCATATTTCTTGCGCGGGCGCGCCTTTCATCGTGTCCAAATATCGCTTAAAACTTGGCGTGCCTTTACTTGATATTTCTATAAGTTTATTTTCATATAACAAGTCAAGTTTCTCTATAGTTGTTAATTCCCGGGCTTTTTTCTCACCGGCTATCCCGATAACAGTCTCGCGCGGCACAGACCAATGACGCTTATTCTTGGCGGGGTGAAATCCTTTCCATCTTTCATCATTATTATTAATCCCTGCCCCTGTCATATCACTAAGCCTATAAATCCCTTTTTCGTCTTTATATTTGTAAAAGTTCTTTAAATAACTTTCATCGTATTCAAGATAAACGGGGGTGAACGTGTAATCGTCCGATTTAGTATAAAAAAGAATCCTGTCGGCGTTTCGTCCAAACCTTTTGGGGTCGTTATGCGCGCTCGTCCGTTTCCACACTATCTCGTTTTTGAAATTCTTTTCTCCGAATATCAAATCGCAAATGAATTTTAATGAATGGCTCATAGCCGAATCGCAATGCAGGTAAAAACTGCCGGTATCCTTTAATACCTTACGGATATAATGAATCCGTATCGCCATCGTGGTTAGATATGAAACAGTGCCTTTGGGAACGCGGATACTATCCAAATTATTCAGGTAGTTATATAAATCGAGGTCGAGGTATTGAATTTCGCCGAGCGTGTCTATATAGGAAACATTGCTCCAAGTGTCAGAGAACGCTTCCCTTTGCGCTTTAGTGTCTTTCATATCTATCGATTCAAATAATATATTGTAATCCCTTTTCGAGTTAAACGGCGGGTCGATATATACAAGGTCGATAAAGCCGTCAGGATATGACCGGCTAAATTCGATTAATACCTTTAGGCAGTCGGAGAAATAGAGTTTGTTCAATTGGTTGTTCTAAATATTTTTATAAAAAAGAGGAAAGCAAATCACATTCTATTAAGCGTTGCTACATCTATCAGCGGTAAAATTACATTATATATTGCAGTTCCCTCAACCTTAACGGCCATTACACCTCTGAACGTAGAAATTGATATATGGAGGAGTATTTGATCAAGTTCCGGGTGAACTCGTAATTCACCACTCTTACTTTTTATACAATATTTGACAAGATTCTCAACAAAGTAAGTAAGACGGACAGCTAATTGAAAAATAATATTGTCTTCACGTTCAAGGAAAAAGCCAACCGTCACGTCATAGCCGATAATATTTTGTTTCAAATCAATAAAAGAAGGTATATTCAGACTGTAGTTTAACTTACCTTTATTCTCAGCCACTTCTTTTTTTACTTCATCATTGTTCAATGTCAGACAAGATAAAGTTTTAACCTCATTAATCGCGAACTTCAAATCAGCGAAATTTATTTTGTCCATATACTATGACTGTAATGATTGTGAATAAGCAGAGGATTGATTACCGGATAAAGCGGCTTTATTATAAGTCGCTTGAATTTTTATTGATGAAATCATATTTCTTTCATCGTTATATTTCACGGTGTTACGAGGTTCAAAGTGCATCATACGGCGCATAACCTCACGGGAATGCCTGCTCTCTATTTCTGCAGCTTCCTGCCGCGAATAGATAAGTTTTATTCCTATAACTTCTTCTATCAGAAAAATTGTTTTGAGAGTAAAATTATGCTTGCCCGCTAACCATTTGCTTATTTGTGAATCTTTTTTGCCTAAAAGTTTTGCCAAATCTTTTTGGTTCATTCCTTTTGCTGCAAGTGTATCATCAATATTTACCGCGATGTCAGAGGATACATCTACTAAACGGTTTATCCATAAGGGAGTTTTCGCGAGCATATCTGCAAACCACTGCTGGTATATCTTTGTCATTTTATATCTATCTCTATTTCTTTATTTATTATTTGGTGTAAATCGTCCACGATAATCGAATTATCATCGAGATACCGGTCTATTGCCCGCAGCATCCTGACTGCCTTATCTAAACTTTCTTTTTCCTGATATGTATTTATCCACGGTTCTTTAGTGTCGCCACCGCCTACAATAATTGCTAATGAACCATATCTAATACAGTAAAGGCGCAATATCCCTGTATCCTTAAACTTATAAACGCAATTAGTACCCTCATTTTCAAAATAAATATCACGATTGCCGTGTTTTTCAGCCATTTTTATAATTAGCCTGTTTATTTTCGAGATTGTCTCTGAATAGTTCGTGCTAAATTCGTTGCAAAAGATTTTATATTCCGAATCTTCATTGCCAAAAACCCTCACGGTATATACTTCAGCTTTTTTACCGTCAATTAACGGTTCAATAATTATTCTGATTTTCACTTATAAGTTAATTCTAATTTTTATCTTTGTCAAGGTGTATTGTTTCCTTTAATATTACAGTTTCCAGCCTTTTACTTTCTCAATAATTCCCATTACCCGTAATCTGGGGGGGGGCAAAAAGCGTGCCAAGATTATTATTACCATAACCTTAATTTCGGTTTGGTATGAGTTGCAATAATCTTGTACATTACTTCAATTTCGCCGTCTTTTGGGAATAAAGGGTACGAGTTAGCATTATGAGAAATTAGCATCATCGTGCCATCTTTATCATAATTTAACTCACGAACCATCTGCCTGCCATTCATAACAAAAGCAACCAGATGTCCCCTTTTTACTTCTATATCGGGATTGATTATAGCAAAATCGCCTTTCTTTACTTCAGGCAGCATATCATTATCCTCAATTTCGATGCAGAAAATGTTTTTCCCTAAGTCTTCCTCTATCGTTACCGTGCCGATTATATCGGCATTCACATAAGCCATAGCACCTCCGCTTTTGATTTTCCCTACTACTTTATACTCAAATCTCAAGGGAACGGAGAAATGAGCAGAGTACGGGTTCTTATTCCCAGCGGCGCGGCGGGCTATGGCGTTTGCAAGTTCTTCTGTTGTTATTGGTTGTATTGGATCGTTATTCTTCGTGGATAGACGCGCTAGTTCGGAGGCTAAGGTCGGGGCGGGGGTATAGGTGATATTGTTTGGGTCACTATCATTTATTATGATCCCAAAGGCTTTTTCTAATTGGTGTACAGTTTCTTGGCTGGGGGCTTCTGTAGCACCTCGTTTAATATTTGAGATTATGGCACTATTTATTCCATATTCTTTATGGAGTTTATAGGAAGACATCCTAAAATCCATTAATAACCGCGCAATAAAGGCTTTCCAATTCATAACTATTAACATATATAAAATTTTATCATTTTTGCAGATAAATACATTTTAAAAAATATTCAATTATATAAAAATATTACTTGATGTATAAACTCTTATCATTTTTTGCAGATAAATACATTTTAAAAAATATTCAATTATATAAAAATATTACTTGACAATTATATTAAATGCTATTAAATAGATCGGAAAGCACACGTCTGAACTCCAGTCACATTACTCGATCTCGTATGCCGT
>CAIYTF010000125.1 GCA_903929035.1 uncultured Ignavibacteriales bacterium | reverse complement strand
AGCTATCAAAGACTTCATCCTGATCTTGCTTTGTTAATTCTATCTTTATCATATCTTTTTTCCTTTTTCACAAATATAAGCACTCTCACGCTAACAATATAATAAATTAGTCAATATTCCATCCGTTATTAGTATATACAGCAAACCCACTACTGATGCAGGCGACATCGCAGAATCGTTAAACATCAATCTTTCAACAGCTATAAGACTAATTGACGATTTCATCCAATTAAAGATACTTATTGAATTAACCGGCTTTAAACGTAATCGTATATTTTCTTTTGATAATTACATAAATTTATTTAGATAGGGTTCCCTGAAAAAGTCAAAAGGTTTATTCGCCGTTCCTAAATGGCAGCCACTTGCTTGCCATCAGTTCATAGGCACAGACAAATAGGCACAAAAGTATTGATTTACATTGCATTCGATTTAATTGCTTTTTAGCAAGTGCACGGAAAAACGCGGATTATGCTCAAAAAGCGTGCACCTATAAATTATCTAAATCCATTTGAACCGCGTTATTATTGTACAATATTGCTATTTTGACTTTTTCAGGAAACCTATGTACGCGATGTTTTTCACGTAACGGTTTATTATCGTTTTAGCTGCCCACACAAACCGTTATAGAACCTTTATAATACCAAACATTGGAATTAATTCCTTATATTAGCTGTTATTAAAATTGTTTCACAAGAAAGATATTTTAAATGAAAATTAAAGTCATAGTTCATAATGCAGAAGAAGGCGGATTCTGGGCTGAAGTTCCGTCAATATCCGGGTGTGTCACTCAAGGTGAAACATTTGAAGAGTTAATTCAAAATTTACACGAAGCAATTGAAGGATGCTTGTCAATTGATATAGCTTCGCTTTCACCTATCGAGGATAATGCTGAAATTATTGAAATAGCGGTATGAAAAACATATCAGGGAATGAATTTGCAAGTATGCTTAAGAAAGCCGGATGGAAACTTGCACGGATTAACGGCAGTCATCATATCTATGTAAAGGAAGATCGAGAAGAACGAATATCTGTTCCTATTCACGGAAACAAACCTCTAAAAATAGGACTGCTTAATCACCTGCTTAAAGTTACCGGCACTAAGTAGGGTTCCCTGAAAAAGTCAAAAGGTTTATTCGCCGTTCCTAAATGGCACCCACATACCTGCCAACTGTTCATCGGTGCATACAAACAGGCGCAAAAGAATAGATTTGCATTCGATTGAAGTGCTTTTTAGCAATTGTAGGGAAAAATGCGGTTTATGCTCAAAAAGCGTGCACCTATAAATTATACAAATCCATTTTATCCCCGTTATTATTGTACAATATCGCTATTTTGACTTTTTCAGGATACCCTATTTGTGAACGAGTCCTTAGCGGGCGTTTGTGAATAAAGGTTAATAGTCCTCAGCCACACGGAAACCTAAATCGTAATAATAATCGCCCGGGTTGACATTTAGGCGAACCGAAACACGGCAGACGCCATTGCTATTATTGTACCAAGAACCGCCTCGGAGAATACGCTGTGTTCCGCTCGTTGGTCCCGTTGGATTCGTTTGCTCCGTATCGCTATATGGGGCATACCAATCCCAACACCACTCCCGCACATTTCCGCTCATATCAAATAAGCCAAGCTCGTTTGCTGCTTTTGTCCCAACTATATGTGTTATACCGCCTGAATTATCATTAGTCCACGCTGCGCCGTCTTCATTATTGCTGCCGCTGAACGCGTAACCGTGACTCTGATGACCGCCGAGAGCCGCATACTCCCATTCTGCTTCCGTTGGCAGTCTATAGCCTTTCGCCGTTGTATCACGTGCTATCACACCGCTTGTCCAGCTGCTCGGATTTGTGTTCCCATTGATACTATATACCGGAGTTTTACCCTCCTGAATGCTTCGCTTGTTGCAGTAGCTGATACAATCAAACCAGCTCACCAGCTCCACAGGTCCATTAATGCCCACCGTAGGAAAATAGCTCGGATTGCTGCCCATAACAGCTTTCCACTGCCCTTGAGTCACCTCCGTCTTGCTTATGTAATAACTCTTTATCGTTACTTGGTGCAGCGGAAGTGAGGAACTAGAATATGCATCCCCCATAACGAACGTACCGCCAGCCACCATCACCATTCCTGCAGGTGCCGATGTGATATTGTTTTCCGCGGCGATCTCAACTAACATCGCCCCTTTATTGGTGTCTAAGAAACTTGTTTCATTTATTATACTATTTTCAGTTTTCATCTGAACGGTGGCTTGCCCTTGACTAACAGTGCCATTGTTGGTAATCTCTGCAAAAGTACCACCCACGATAGTTTTGTTCTCTTTCGCGCCATACGTGGGTGTAACAATGATAATACCTTTAGAACAATATAGCAAAGTTTTCTCGCCCGTTATCAAGAAATATCCTTCGGTACCACGAATCGAAGCGATCATAGTAGGCAGCGTGAATCTAAATTCATCATCTTCCTGCTTTGAAATATTGAATCCCACATTGCCTTTCTCGATATAAACGTTCTTTGAGAGGTGATCGTTTATTTTGTTGGCATAAATCTTCAGACTAGAGTTTTCACGCATACGAATCAACGAATGATCGGTGAATTTAATAAGAGCCAGCGATTTTTCTCCGGTCCTGACTCCATCATTCGTGGCGAGAAGTTGATTGAGTTTACCGTTTTCCCAGTTTGCCGATCCTTTTTTGAAACCAACGTCTTTAATCACTTTCATTATAGCCGCGATTGGAACATCTGCAATCTGGTTTTCTTCGTTCACCGATTTCGTTTGGCCGACTTTGTCTTTTATTGCAACCTTGACCGGAAATCCCGGAATCGGAATTTTGATTACAAAAACTAAAATCGCTAAAACGCAAATTACTAAAATGCTAATCGCAAAAATCAATTTATAATAAGATTTCATCTGTAATAGTCTTTATTATTGAACACAATGATATAAATACCGGAAATATCATATTGAAATCGGTTCGTTCCGGTTGTGAACTCAGCACAAGATGGTATATGACTCAATATCATAAAAAAGCACCTTCGGCAAATAATACAATGTTAAGAAATATTTTCCACTAATTCAAATTTGTTTTCAATTGGCTGAATATATTACCTATTATTGGTATTATAATTTGGTTTTATAAGTATATGCCATTCGAGAGCAAAATCATATTGGGCTTTTTTTATGATATACGGATAGCAGAGTTTTTGTTCAAATTTATTTTTGACTATCAATTTTTAGGCTAAATTTGCACTTTCTAATATCCACTAATATTTAGAATATTTCTTTACCACCGTATCTATTTCCTTAATTTCTTCAAGCAGGCTTCTGAGGCTGCTTAACGGTAATTGGCTTGCTGCATCGCTGAGAGCTTTCGCGGGATTTGGGTGAACTTCCAAGAATAGCGCGTCAATTCCGACCGCGGCGGCGGCACGTGCTATGGGCTGAATAAATTCCGGCTGTCCGCCTGAAAGCATTCCCTGCGAAGGTATCTGCACAGAATGTGTGGCATCCATTACAACGGGGTACCCCGTCTTCCGCATAATAACCAAACTTCTCATATCAACTACAAGGTTATGGTAGCCGAATGAAGCACCGCGTTCAGTGAGCATAATATTATTGTTTCCTGTTGAGGCAACTTTACCTGCCGCGTGTTTCATATCTTCCGGGGCAAGGAACTGCCCTTTCTTGATATTAACCACTTTCCCTGTTTTGCCCGCGGCAATTAGTAAATCGGTTTGCCGGCAAAGAAATGCAGGTATCTGAAGGATGTCAGCATATTTGGCAGCTATTTCCGCGTCCTGTTCGGTGTGAATATCTGTTACTATCGCGAGTCCTAATCGTGACTTGACTTTGCCAAGTATAGAGAGTGCCTCTTCAATTTCTAAACCCATGAAGGAATCAAGGCTGGTGCGGTTTGCTTTTTTATAGCTTGCCTTGAAAATATACGGGATACCCAGACTCGCGGTAATGTCTTTTATCTCGGCGGCGGATTCCATTACTATTGATTCGCTTTCAGCGACACAAGGTCCTGCAAGAAGAACAAACGGCTTATTCCCGCCGATTTCTATATTGTTAATTTTAATAGTCATAATATTTTTTATTCATTCTGATCAAATAGTGACGCGCTGCCGGCTAAATATTTTCTGGCGCGTGATTTCCCGAAATAGCTGAAAGCGTTATCAGTTGCTTCTCTGCCGCGCGGGGTTCTGTTGATAAATCCCTGCTGGATGAGAAACGGTTCATATACTTCTTCTATAGTCCCGGGGTCTTCGTTAACAGCTACTGCAAGCGCGCTCAATCCCACCGGACCGCCGTTAAACTTTTCAATTATAGTCAGGAGGATTTCTTTATCCATTTCATCTAAACCGTTTGCATCAACTTCTAAAGCATCAAGTGCTTTTATTGCAATTGCAAGATCAATCGCGGCTTTATTATCAAAATCAGCAAAATCGCGCGAACGCCGTAAAAGTCTGTTCGCGACACGGGGAGTGCCTCTTGAACGTTTTGCTATTTCGAGTGCCGCGTCAGTATCTACTTGGATATTTAGAATAACAGAAGACCGCTGCACTATTTTTTGAATGAGCGCGCTTTCGTAATAATCGAGTCTGAATTTTATTCCGAATCTATCCCGCAACGGCGCGGTCAACATACCTGCTCTGGTGGTGGTTCCAATCAACGTGAATTTCGGTAAACTTATCTGCACTGTCCGCGCGCTGGGACCGCTGTCAATCATAATGTCAATGCGGTAGTCTTCCATTGCCGAATAAAGAAATTCTTCAACAACAGGACTAAGACGGTGAATTTCATCAATGAATAAGACTGCTCCCTCTTCAAGATTAGTGAGAACGCCTGCAAGGTCGCCGGGTTTTTCCAATATAGGTCCCGATGTTGCCTTTATGGTTGATCCCATTTCATTGGATATAATATTGGCAAGCGTGGTTTTTCCAAGTCCTGGAGGACCTGTCAACAAGACGTGGTCTAAAGCTTCACCGCGCTTCCGTGCCGCGTGGATGAACACGGAAAGGTTATCAATAATTTTTTGCTGCCCGATAAAATCATTAAAGCGGGCAGGACGCAGAGTTTGTTCCAACTCTTTTTCTGCAGGCTTCAATTCAGCATCGGTTGTCTGACTTTTTCTTATGGGCATAAGCTATTTTATTTCAAATACTGTTTCAATTTCAACGCAGGCACCGCGGGGGAGCTCGCTCACTCCAACGGCACCGCGGCTATGTCTGCCGGCATCGCCAAACACTTCAAGCATAAAACCCGAAGCTCCGTTCGCGACTTCCGGCTGATTGGTGAACCCGTCCGCGCTTGCAATAAAAGCAGTTATTTTCACAACACGTGCAATTTCATCAAGTGAGCCGATAACACTTTTCACCGCGCTAAGGCAATTTATGGCGCACAATTTAGCGGCTGCTTTTGCATCATCAACCGAAACATCTCCGCCGACTTTCCCGCGGTACTGCAGTTCACCGTTCAGAAACGGGAGCTGTCCCGATGTGAAAACCAAGTTACCCGTCCGCACTGCAGGAATATATGCAGCAAGCGGTTTCGGTGCATCCGGAATTTCAATGCCAAGCTGTTTTAATTTTTCTTCTATTATCATAAGTTTTCTTTATACCAATTTTTGTTTTTAGGGAAGTGTTTAAGTAAAATTCGTGAAGTTTGCTCTGGCTACAACTAAAGTGAACCGCGCAATATGTCAAATTGTTCTCGGAGAAGTGAAGCCTATTATTGATAATCAGTTTCTGTAAGTTTATCTGCCTTGGCAACAATAGAATTATCATAAAGAAACGCGGATAGCTGTTCTTACGATACTCCATACCTTTCAACAATGTCATTTATTTGATATTTCATTTTGTAAAGTTAGAATATTTCCAGCTTGTTTTCAAATTTAATCACGACTAACCGAGTCAAAAGAAAAAGTGGTAAAGGTGATAATTGTCGAAGAAGAACCGATACTTACCGATAAGCGTGAGCGAGTGAATTTATTGCTTAACTCGATAAAAGCATCAAACCCTTTTGGGGAATGTAGTAGAATTGCAGAGATTGGAACGCGGGGATCGTGAAATATTTAGCTGACAGCAATATACTGATTTATGCCGCCTTGTCGGGATATGAGTCTGTTGCAACATTCATCGCCAATGAACTGCTTTCTGTATCGATAATCACTAAACTCGAGTTAATGGGATTTCACGATCTTAAACAGTGCGATTATGAGAAACTCGATAATATTTTTAAGGAATTAAATGTTATTCCTCTGACTGATACTATTTCCAGCAAGATAATTGAACTTCGGCAAATCAGAAAAATTAAACTCGCTGATGCGGTAATAGCGGCAACAGCCTTAGCTCTCGTCAAGAAATAACCTTTACATCTTTTAAATCTAACCTTTGCAGTCTTCGCGTGAGAAAGTGTTAATGTATTTTTCCCATAAATTAATTTTGACACAATAGGACTTTTCTCTAATTTTACAAATATATTTATTCTATTCACTGAGGTTATAATGCTCAATCCAAAAATGCAAGTCGCTCTTAACGCGCAGCTAAATGAAGAATTTTTTTCTTCTTTCCTGTATCTATCAATGTCAGCCTATTTTGATAGGTTAAGTATGTCCGGATTGGCGAATTGGATGAAAATCCAGTCCCAAGAAGAATATATCCACGCGATGAAAATATATACTTATTTGCTTCATAAAGGAGGCAGGGTGGAATTACATACTATCTCACAGCCAAAATTGGATTGGAAAAATGTTCTTGAAGTTTTTGAAGATACAATATACCACGAGCGAAAAATCACAGAGCTTGTTGACAATCTGGTGAATCTCGCGCTTGATTTGAAAGACCACGCTACAAATTCATTCCTGCAATGGTTCGTCACCGAGCAGGTTGAGGAAGAAGCTAACGTCTGTAAAATAATTGATAATCTTAAAATGATAGGCGATAATAGAACAGGACTCTTTATGCTTGACCGCGAATTATCTCAAAGAGCGGCAGCGGTAAGTACGGCAGCAGCTGCTGTCTGACATACCTCAGCTTTAGTGTTTGCCAGCAAATAATTTTACATCTTCTAAAAATAACCTTCGCCGTCTTCGCGTGAAAATTATTAATGTTATTTGCGGGCAGACACTAACTTTTCCGCTGCATCGCTCATTTCGGATCCGCTCAATGAACAACGCGGCGGATCACTGAGCGGAACTTAAGTGCAGCACATCTTTCAAATATTTACCTGTCCACGATTTATCATTTTGCACTATTTCCTCCGGTGTTCCTATTGCTACAATCTCACCGCCCTTGTCTCCTGCTTCGGGACCTAAATCAATCACGTGGTCAGCGCATTTGATGATCTCAAGATTGTGTTCAATTATCACCACGGAATGATGATTAGCTATTAGCATCCGGAAACAGTTCAGCAATTTTTGAATATCTTCGTAATGCAGACCCGTTGAAGGTTCATCAAAAATATACAAAATATTCGCACCGTTTGTGTTGTTTGTCAGTCTGTTGGCAAGTTTTATTCTTTGCGCCTCTCCGCCTGAAAGCGTGTTTGAGGGCTGTCCCAATTGAATGTACCCAAGCCCTACATCTGAAAGTGCCTGTAAGAAACGCGTCAATTTGGCTTCCCCCTGAAAGAAAACGACTGCCTCATCAACGGTCATATTCAGCACATCAATAACATTCTTCCCGTGATACAAAACATCGCGGACTTCTTTTTTATAACGCGAACCTTTGCAGTCATCACATTCTAAATATATATCAGCAAGAAACTGCATTTCCACTTTAATAAATCCGTCACCTTTACAAGTTTCGCACCTTCCGCCGGGTACATTAAACGAAAAGAAACCTGAACGATAACCTTTCGCGGCAGCCTGATGAGTTCCAGCGAAAATATCCCGAATCAATTCAAAGGCTCCTATATAACTCGCGGGATTTGAACGCGGTGTCTTTCCTATCGGTGTCTGGTCAACTATTTCAATATGATCAATATTATCAACGCCCTCTATATCCTGAGCCTTGCCGATGTTTGGAGGATTCATTCCCATCTGCTTGGCAACACCGCCGTAAAGTACACCGTGCACTAATGAACTTTTACCTGAACCGCTTACACCGGTGAACACTACAAGTTTCTTCAGCGGAATTTCAACATCAATATCTTTAAGATTGTTCTCAAATGCTCCTCTGATAACAATTGATTTTCCTTTGCTTGTATCGCGCTTCGCCGGTATTGGAATTGATTTCTTGCCGCTTAAATACTGCCCTGTCAGCGTATCCTTATCACTCTCCAGAATTTCTTTGTATGTGCCTTGGAACATAATCTCGCCGCCGTGTTTTCCGGCAAATGGTCCCACATCAATAATCTGGTCAGCCTCACGCATCATCTCCGGATCGTGCTCAACAATAATGACAGAGTTCCCTAAATCCCGCAGGTTCTTTAATATTTTTATCAGTTTGCCGTTATCGCGCGGATGTAGCCCTATACTCGGCTCATCAAGCACGTAGAGTGTCCCTACTAATGCTGAACCAAGAGCAGTCGCGAGATTGATGCGCTGTGTCTCTCCGCCGGATAAGGTATGGCTATAACGGTCAAGTGTCAGATAGCCAAGCCCGACATTATTTAAATAGTTTAGACGTTTGACAATTTCTTTCAATGCCAGATCACCAATTTTTGTGTCATACTCGGACAATTGCAGCCCTGTAAAGAACTCGAGACAGGCATCAATCGGAATCCGTGTCAATTCATTAATAGACCGCTCCCCTATTTTCACCTGCAATGCTTCGCGCCGCAATCTGCTTCCGTTACACGCCGAACAGGTAGTATAACCCTGATATTTACTGAGCATAACGCGGATGTGCATCTTGTAATTGTCCTTCCGCATTTCCTCGAAAAACTTATCGATGCCAATGAATGAACCAAACCCGCTTTTTATCATCTTCACTTGTGATTCATTTAATTGGCGAAACGGGATATCAACAGGAATGTGATACTTATGCGCGTACTGCAGCAGTTCCCGCGTATAACGACTGAAATGCGGTCCTCGCCACGGCGCGATTGCTCCGGCAGTAATTGTCATACTCGGATTAGGCACAACCAACTCCATATCGATTCCAACCACTTTACTAAACCCCTGACAAACAGGGCATGCGCCAAACGGGTTGTTGAATGAAAAGAACCGCGGCTCGGGTTCTTCATATCGGATTCCGCAGCACTCATAAAATTTATTAAATTCCTTTATCTCTTTGGTATCCTGATTAATCGCGACAAGCCGGTTCTCACCCTCCTTGAAAGCAATCTCTATTGAGTCCGCGAGTTTATCGCGCATTCTATCCCGCGCGATTTTGAACCGTTCCATTACTATATATAATTGCTCTTTTGATTCCGGCTCAAAATTTGTCTCCGAAAGGTCAATATATTCGCCCTTGCAATAGATACGAAAAAATCCCCGCTTGCGAATAAGTTCAATTTCATCCTTTATTTTCCTGCCTTCGTGCTCGTGCAGCGGGAATCCCAAAAGCCATTTACTCCCTTCATTTTGTCCGGAAAGAAAATCCACCACGGTACTCGTGCTTGCTTTTTGAACAATCTTTCCGCAGCTGAAACAGTATGTTTTTCCGATTCGTGCATAAATCAGCCGGAGATAGTCATAAATCTCGGTATTTGTTCCCACTGTTGACCTGCTGTTGCGTGAGCCCGTTTTCTGTTCAATTGCAACCGCGGGACTGATTCCAAGGATTAAATCAACATCAGGTTTATTCATACGCTCAAGAAACTGCCGTGCATAAGAAGACAGGCTCTCTACAAACCGCCGCTGCCCTTCCGCGTAAATCGTATCAAACACTAAAGATGTTTTTCCGCTCCCGCTCACGCCTGTTACCACCACCATCTTTCCACGCGGGATTTCAATGCTTACATTCTTTAAGTTATGCTCACGCGCACCCTGAATAACTATTTTCTTTTCGTCTTTGGACGCTTTTATTTGTATCATTTCTATATAAGTCTTTAATTCATCAACACGTTTTGGGCTTGCTAAGTTCTTGTAAAGAAATAACTTTTACATCTTCCTACACATAATTCTTCGCGGTCTTCGCGTGAAAAAGTGTTAAGGTTATTTCTGAACAAGCCCTTATCTGCAAATTTGATAAAGTATCGTAATTTATCTCGTTAAATGACGATACTTTATTCTATGCGGCTGGTCAGCATCAATGCCAAGCCGTTCCTTTCTCTTTGTTTCATATTCAGAATAGTTTCCTTCAAACCATATTGCTTTACTGTCTCCTTCAAACGCGAGTATGTGTGTCGCGATTCGGTCTAAAAACCATCTATCGTGGCTTACTATCAAAACACAGCCTGCAAAGGATTCAAGTGCTTCTTCCAACGCGCGCATAGTATTGACATCCAAATCATTTGTCGGTTCATCAAGCAGCAGCACGTTTGCGCCAAGTTTGAGCATCATTGATAAGTGAACGCGGTTTCTTTCACCGCCGGATAGCATACTGACTTTTTTCTGCTGATCCGCGCCGCCGAAATTGAATTGCGAAACATAGGCACGCGAGTTGATTGTTCGGCTGCCAAGTTCCAAAATATCTAATCCGCCTGATACCAATTCCCAGATAGTTTTGTCCGGGTCTAAATCGGTGCGTAATTGATCAACGTGAGCAAGTTTTACGGTCTCGCCAATTTTCACGGTACCTGAATCCGGTTTTTCAACTCCTGTTAACATTTTGAAAAGCGTTGTCTTGCCCGCGCCGTTCGGACCTATTATGCCAACGATTGCTCCGGCAGGAATTGAAAAAGTCATATCTTCAACAAGTATATTATCGCCAAATGCTTTTGAAACGCCGGCACATTCAATAACAATATTCCCGAGACGCGGTCCGTTTGGAATGAATATCTGCAAATCTTTCGATTGCTGTTCGGTTTTCCGAGTAAGCATCTCTTCATAAGCGTTAATTCTTGCCTTGGATTTTGTCTGCCTTGCTTTGGGCGACATACGAATCCATTCCAATTCTCTTTCGAGAGTTTTTTGGCGTTCGCTTTCTTTCTTCTCTTCCTGCTTTAGTTTAACCTGTTTCTGTTCAAGCCACGCGGAATAATTTCCTTTCCAGGGAATGCCTTCACCACGGTCAAGTTCCAGAATCCATCCGGCAACATTATCCAGAAAATATCTATCGTGTGTCACCGCGATTACAGTACCTTCATATTTTTGTAAATGCTTTTCAAGCCATCCAACCGATTCAGCATCAAGATGGTTAGTTGGTTCATCGAGGAGAAGAATGTCGGGTTTCTGCAATAGTAATCGGCACAGCGCGACACGGCGTTTTTCACCGCCTGAAAGAACGCTCACGGGAGTATCGCCCGGGGGGCAGCGCAAAGCATCCATCGCCATTTCAAGGCGGGCATCTAAATCCCACGCGTTCATCGCGTCAAGTTTTTCCTGCACTGTTCCCTGCCGTTCCAATAGCTCAGTCATCTCGTCATCGGACATAGGTTCAGAAAACTTTTCGTTAATATCGTTGTATTCTTTTAACGCGTTTGTTATTTCCTGAACAGCCTCTTCCACCACTTCTTTCACTGTCTTGGATTCATCTAACTTGGGTTCCTGCTCAAGCATTCCCACCTTGAATCCGGGAGAAAGAACAGTTTGCCCGTTAAATTCAGTATCCTTGCCCGCCAAAATTTTCAGCAGTGAACTCTTTCCCGATCCGTTCAAACCAATTACGCCTATCTTGGCACCATAAAAATAGGATAGGTATATGTCTTTCAGCACTGCTTTCTGATTATAAAATTTGCTGACCCCAATCATTGAATAAATGACTTTATTAGGTTCTATGCTCAAGAGTATATTCCTTTTTTTGAATTATTAAAAAATGTTGTAACTGTTTAGGTCAAAAAACGCCCAAATAGGTTTGTAAGATAACAATTTGCTGCATATTTGATACACGGAAACAACCATTCCAGACATCAACAACAGGGGCGAACTATTCTTAAAACGCCAAACTCAAATTTACCCCGTAACTATCTTTGTCTGTCTGCATCCGGACATACAGATTCTCCTGCTTCATTATTATTGCATCAACAACATTCCAAGCGTAAAATAATCCGCCGGCTATAAAGCAAATTGTACTGTAGCTCGCCCGGCAATAGCCGAAGCCAATGCTTTATCAAACGCGTCCGCCTTTGATTCATTGCTGAACCCTTTGCCGGTGTAGAAATCGTGAAGATAGCCTTCAGGCGTTTTTGCTATCCAGCTTGGTTGGGCAAACAGAACGGAAGTCAAAAAAAAGAAATATAGAACTATTTGAAATTGTTTCATTTTGGTTTACGGTAAATAATATATAGCATCCCCGCGAATAAGCAGGGTGTCGCATAGGGGGACAAATTGTAATTTTCTTCGTCAGTTAATTTTGTTTATTTCTTCCTCACTTAGTCCTGTAACTTTCAATATAACTGACTTGGAAATATTATTAGCCAACATT
>CAIYTF010000124.1 GCA_903929035.1 uncultured Ignavibacteriales bacterium | reverse complement strand
GGAACTATCTTAAAAGAAGAATACAAAAACAAACAGGAAATGACTCTATCTCTAAACGCTTTTCTTATTCACTATATGATTTATAGAAGACATGGAGGAGTTAGAAAAGAGCTAAATGTAAAAACACCTTTTAATGCTATTGAAAAATGGTATGAGTTAAAGCCACAACTTTTTTTTCAAACACCTTTGGATTTCAAATTAAAATTATTATCTTTACAACAAAATTATTATTCAAGTTTTCTTAAACAACCTTGTGAAACTTGACAGTTAATTAAGCATTAACAAATGTTATTCATTAAGATTAAGATTAAGAAATAAATACGGTTTAAATTATTTTCATTCATATATATAAAGGAAAAAAACGATGCAATGGTTCAAAAATCTCAAAGTATCTGCAAGACTCATTGGAGGTTTTGTAGTAGTAGCGTTAATTGCCGGTATAATCGGCTATGAGGGCATTACAAGTCTGCGAGCCGCGGATGACAGCGATACTGTTCTTTTCGAAAAATGTACTCAGCCCCTTGGAGTTATTGGCGATATAGCAACCCTCTTCCAAAGACAGCGGGTTAATATTCTTGAAGCAATTATTGCTAAGGATAATACTGACCGTAACGGGTTACTATCTACAAGCCATCAGCGTGTTGCCGAAATTAAGGAACGCTTCAAAGAATTTGAAAAAACTCTTGTGACTGATGAAGGCAGAAAATTGACTAATGAAATTAAAAGTCAGTATGATGAGTTCAATAGAGTTGCAGATATGATGGAACAGTTAATGTTGTCAGGGAAAACCGATCAGGCGTTGGCAATGTATCTCGGCGAGGCAGAGAAAGCCAGAAACGTGCTTCAGAAGAGCATTGAAGATATGGTTGAACTGAAGGTGAAAATTGCAAAAGATCGTTCTGATTTGAATACTTTGAATGCCAACTCTGCCCAGAATATGATGCTGACCTTAGTTGTAATTGGTGTTTTATTGGCCATTGGGTTAGGACTGGTGATTTCGCGTTCTGTTACCACCCCGCTTTCAAAACTTACCGATGCTGCAGACAAACTTTCCGTTGGAAACGTGGAAGTGGAAATCGAACAGACAACTAAGGATGAACTTGGTATCCTTATGGGTGCTTTCAGCAAGATGATTGCAAGCACACGCGAGCAGGCTGCCATCGCGGACTCCATTTCAAACGGTGAGGTGGAAATAACGGTTCATCCGCGTTCAGAAAAGGATGTGCTGGCGCAGAGTTTTGGGAAAGTAATAAGTACATTGCAGGCACTAATTGCTGAAGCAACGGTACTTTCACGCGCGGCTATCGATGGTAAACTTAGCACTCGCGGCAATACTAATAAATTCAAAGGCGGATACCAGCAGATTGTTCAGGGAGTTAATGATACCCTTGATGCGGTTATCGGACCACTTAACGTGGCAGCGGAATATGTTGACAGAATTTCCAAAGGCGATATACCGAATAAAATATTCGATAACTATAACGGTGATTTTAACGAAATTAAGAATAACCTTAATGGGTGTATAAATGCTGTAAATTCATTAGTTGCCGATGCAACTATCTTGGCAAAAGCAGCGGTGGATGGAAAACTTGCAACCCGGGCTGATGCGAACAAACATCAGGGTGACTTCCGAAAGATAGTTCAGGGTGTTAATGATACTCTTGATTCAGTTATAGGACCGCTTAACGTGGCTGCTGAATATGTTGACAGGATCTCGAAAGGTGATATACCGAAGAAAATCACAGATAACTACAAAGGTGATTTTAATGAAATAAAGAATAACCTCAATGGATGTATTGAAGCAGTTGATTTATTAGTTACCGATGCCGGTCTTTTAGTAAAAGCCGCTGTAGAAGGAAAACTCGCGACCCGTGCCGATGCAAGCAAACATCAGGGTGACTTCCGAAAAATTGTTCAAGGTGTTAATGATACTCTAGATTCAGTTATAGGACCGCTCAATGTTGCTGCTGAATATGTTGACAGAATTTCAAAAGGCGACATACCAAATAAAATTACGGACAGCTATTATGGCGATTTCAATGAAATAAAGAATAATCTTAATAGCTGCATAGATGCTGTTAACGGATTGGTTGCCGATGCTGCTATTTTGTCAAAAGCTGCTGTAGAAGGAAAACTTGCCACCCGTGCCGATGCAAGCAAACATCACGGCGACTTCCGCAAGGTTGTTCAAGGGGTAAATAACACGCTTGATTCAGTAATAGGACCTCTAAATGTAGCCGCTGAATATGTTGACAGAATCTCTAAAGGTGATATTCCGAACAAGATTTCCGATAGCTATAACGGTGATTTCAATGAAATAAAGAATAACCTAAACGGATGCATTGATGCTGTTAATGCACTTGTTGCTGATGCCGGTATATTATCAAAAGCCGCGGTAGAAGGAAAACTAGCAACCCGTGCCGATGCAAGTAAGCATCAAGGCGACTTCCGCAAGGTTGTTCAAGGGGTAAATAACACTCTTGATTCAGTCATAGGACCCCTAAATGTAGCCGCTGAATATGTTGACAGAATCTCTAAAGGTGATATTCCGAACAAGATTTCGGATAGCTATAACGGCGATTTCAATGAAATAAAGAATAACCTAAACGGATGCATTGATGCTGTTAATGCACTTGTTGCTGATGCCGGTATATTATCAAAAGCCGCGGTAGAAGGAAAACTAGCAACCCG
>CAIYTF010000123.1 GCA_903929035.1 uncultured Ignavibacteriales bacterium | reverse complement strand
GGTACGGATATTATGTCCCAAAGGGACTAAATTTGAATAACCGTGAGTGACAACTCACGGGAGTATGATAAAAAGCATCTATGTCCCCGAAAGGGGCAAATTCACGCCGCATAGTTAGTTCGCCCCATCAGGGGACGTTATTGGTTTGGGCTTACTTTCCCGTGAGTTAGCACTCACGGTTATTCAGATTTAGTCCCTTTGGGACAAATTCAAGAACAGGCTGAGTAGTTACGATATTTTGACTTTTTCAGGAAAGCATAGTTACAACTTAGTCATTATTCCTCATCTGAATTTTTCTAACGATTAAATCATTTTTTGCCAATTATCGTTATAATATTTTTGGTAAGTTACTAATTCCTCATTCATAAAAGTTTTCCCAATGCCGCTATCATCTGGAATCGTGAATATAAATAGCCGTATTCCTTGCTGATAACCGTATATTTTGCTTGTAAATAGTTGTTATACGAAAGTTGAAGATCAAGATACGTAGCCGCACCGAGCGTGTAGGTTTCTTTCTTTGCCTTCCAGCTTTGCTCGGCAGATGCCTGCGCTTTTTTTGCAACTTCAAATTGTTTTCCGGCAGTCTCCATATCAAGGAAAGTATTTTTTACATCAGTCTTAACTTGCCGTTCCAAAGCCGATAAATCCTCTTTGCTGTTTTTGAATTGAATCTCTGCCGATTCAATCCCTGATTCAACAGCATATTGAGAAAATATCGGGTAACTTAAATTCACGCCCAAACTAAATGTTCTTTGACTAAATAGGTCTTGAACACTGCCGGCACTTGTGCCTAAGTCATAATTCCCTGTTATTTTTGGATAATTTGCGCCTTTTGAACTATTCAATATGTTTTCCGCTGCTTTCACTTTCGCATTGGCACTCTTGAAATCCTGACGATTTGATAATGCAATTTCAAACAGATTGTTAAACTCCGCCGGAATCATAGTGCTGTCCGGCACATCACTTCTATCAACTATGAACGTATAATCGGCATTAACATCTAACGCCAGAAAGTTCAATAATGTAACTTTAGCTTTCTCATAATTATTCTCAGCCTGCAGATATGATAATTCTGAATTTGACGTTTGAGCTTCCTGTGAAAAAACATCAGTAACCGCGGCTGACTTTATAGCATACATTTGGTTTATTTTTTCAAGGAGTGCTTGATTATATTTCAAATCTTCCTTCTGAAAATCTAATAATTTATTACAGCTGACTATTGTAAGATAGTAATTAACTGTCTGTAAAATTACGTCCTGTTTCAATTTTTCAAGATCGGATTTTGCAGAATTCAAATTGTTTTGCTTTTGATTAATGTTTTCAAATGTCGATAACCCGTCATATAGAGTAACACCGCCGCCGATGCCCATTGACCAATTGCTGCTTTTCGCTGACAAAGACGAAGAAACTCCGCTTCCGCCTGTCGTTTTCCAACTATAACCACCTGAAACGCCAACAGTTGGTAAAATAGCTGCCTTTGCAGTCTTTAGGGCTTCTTGGGTAACATTCAGATTATTAAGGTTCTTTGTCAAGTTTGTATTTTGATTAAGGGCTTTTGATATAGCCTCTTTTAAAGACATTTGCTGTGCCGGCAGAGTCTGATTAAAAACTAAAGTCAGGCTCGCTAAAAAAACATATTTAAAATTTTTCATATCAGTATTATAATTGTTAATTGTAAATTGTTAGTTGTAAATGTTAACGGTTTATATTTAACCATTTACAAATATTTTTCATTCATATCGCAGTGCATCTATCGGATTAAGATTTGCTGCTTTTCTTGCAGGATAAAACCCGAAGAACACGCCAACCGCACCTGAAAACAGGAACGAGATAAAAACAATTCCCGGCTGAATAACCGCGGGCTGACTCGTGTAATTATTTAATATTAATCCTATGCCAAATGCAAGAAATATACCTATTAACCCGCCTGCCAAACTGAGGATAATTGATTCTGTAAGGAATTGAACAAGTATATCAGAAGCGCGTGCGCCAATCGAGAGCCTGATACCAATCTCTCTTGTTCTTTCAGTAACAGAAACCAGCATAATATTCATAATACCAATGCCGCCCACGAAAAGCGAAACTCCCGCCACCGAGCCAAGCAATAATGTTAGCACTTTCGATGTTGCCGTCGCGGCTTCCGTCAAATCAGCCTGATTCCTGATCGTGAAATCATCGTCCTCTCCTGCATTGAGACGATGGGCAGCACGCATTATACCCGATAATTCTATCTGTGCCTGCCCTATTTGTGCCAATGTAACGGCACTCGCTTGAATAAAATTAATATGCCTGCCGCCGCTCAAGCGGTCTAACACGCTTGATGAAGGTGCAAGAATCAAGTCATCATTGTTCGCTCCCATCGCTGATTGCCCTTTTTCAACCAACACTCCTATAACCTTAAAAGGAACACTCCTTATTCTAATTAACTCACCTATCGGGTCTGAATTAGGAAATAAATTCTTCTTAACTTCCGAGCCGATGATGCAGACTTTAGTTCGGGCGACAACATCCTTATCAGTAAAGAATTCACCTGTCTGCAAAACCCAGGAACGAATCTCGAGATACTGGGGCGATACTCCATAAATCTGAGTATTCCAGTTCCCTACTCCGCCAATTACTTGCGCACCTGTTCTCACGACCGGAGATACAGCTTTTACATAAACTGCCTGATCTTTAATCGCGGTAACATCATCCAAAGTGAAATGGTTACTTGAACCTGCTCCGCGATTAACACCGCCGGAATTACTTGCACCCGGGAAAATAATGAGAAGGTTTGAGCCAAGCGATGCAATTTGCTGCTCCACTTGCCGCTGCGCGCCTTCCCCGATGGAAACCATAACGATGACTGCCGCGACACCAATGATAATTCCTAACGCGGTTAGTAAACTGCGCATTCTCGATTTCATTATACTTTTCACCGCGGCAATGATAATACTTTTAAGCTTCATATTCCACTTCCAATTTGACTAATTTTTTCATTTCTTCTTCTGCTATCAAGGGGCGTTCAATCATTTGATCTCTGATAATTTTACCATCTCTCAGCTCCACTATTCTTTTCGCGAAATTAGCGTAATCACGTTCGTGAGTAACAAGCACGATGGTGATACCTTCGCTGTTTAGTTTCTGAAACAAACCAAAGACATCAATTGAAGTATGGCTGTCTAAATTTCCCGTTGGTTCATCTGCCAGAATCAGTGATGGTTCATTTACTAAAGCTCTGGCGATTGCAACGCGCTGCTGCTGCCCGCCTGAAAGTTGGTTCGGAACGTGGTCCATACGGTCGCCAAGCCCAACTCGCTGAAGAACTTCAACTGCCTTTTGTTTTGGATCGCTAATTCGGCGATGCCTGTCATACATCAAAGGCAGTTCAACATTCTCCAAAGCGGTTGTTCTTGAAAGAAGATTGAACCCCTGAAAAACAAAGCCAATTTTATGATTCCGGATTTCGGCATATTGGTTTTTATCGAGTTTGCTCGTCAGCACACCGTCAAGCAAGTATTCACCGGAAGTGGGCTTATCGAGACAACCGATAATATTCATAAAGGTTGACTTTCCCGAACCGGATGCGCCCATTATAGCTACAAACTCTCCCTCCTGAATCTGTAGATTCACTCCTTTCAGGGCACGCACTTCCATATCACCGATAGTGTAGCTCTTCACCAATTGCTTCGTCTCAATTATGACCTTACTCATAGAACTTCACATTCCTCTTCTCATCCCCGGCTGCCCGCCGGCGGGTGAACCCGTCAAGGTATTATTTTTTACAGGTACCGCGGGAGAAGAATTATCAACAATACCTGAAATCACTTTCATCCCTTCTTTAATATCGTTTCCCTTCACAATTTCAGTCATTTTCCCGTCTGTTATGCCAAGGACTACTCCGCATTTCTTTAGCTTTTTATTTTCATCGATATACCATAGCCTGCCATATTGCGATTTTGGGCTTTTCTGTTTTCCGGCTGCTGCCCACTGCTGTCTTTTTAAACTGTCGGGTTTATTTTGCTTCACGCTATCCGCTTTATATTCCGCGAGTAAATCATCCGTTGGCTGAAATCGGAGAGCGGAATTCGGAACCAAGATAACACTGTCGCGTTCCTGTATATAGAAATTAACTGTTGCAGTCATACCGGGAAGAAGTAAATTGTTATCGTTATTTGCATTTACCACAACGGTATAATTAACAACATTTGAAACAACAGTTGAGTTAATTCTTATTTGAACAACACTTCCCCAAAATTTCTTTTCAGGAAAGGCTTGCACTGTAAAATCGATTTTTTGCCCAAGTGCCACCTGTCCAATGTCGCTCTCGTCAACATTTACAAGTATTTTCATTCGCGATAAATCCTCTGCAATGGTAAACAGCGTTGGTGCTGAAAGGCTTGCAGCGACAGTCTGCCCTGCTTCAATGGCGCGGTTTTGAATTTTCCCGCTGATCGGCGCGTAGATGAAAGCATAGCCTAAATTTGTTTTTGCCCGCTCAAGTGCTGATTCAGATGTTTTCATTCCTGCAAGCGCGCTTTCAACATTTGTTTGCGATGTTAAGAAATCCAGCTCCGATATATAGTTCAATTCATAAAGCTTCTTATTTTTCTCGTGAGCGACCGCCGCTTGATGATAATCGGCTTTTGCTTTTTCCAAAGACGATTTTGCATCACGTACCTGAGTAACCAGATTTGTTGTATCAACAATTGCAAGCAGCTGACCTTTTTTAACATCATCGTTAAAATCAACGAATAATTTGATAATCCTGCCAGAAACTTGAGTACCGACATCAACAAATGAAACTGCCTGCAGAGTGCCGGTGCTTAAAATTGTTTGCGAAACATTTCCTCTCGTGATTTGTACGAATGTTAATTCACTTGCCTTCTTGGTGGAACTCAAGAAGAAATAATATATGGCAAATAAGGTGATTAAAATAACCGGTAAAGTGATGATGATTTTTTTCTTCATATTAATTCTCTTGAAAACATTAAATAATTCTTTTTGAAACTTGTTTTGTTAAGATTAGACAATCCAAAGTAGTAAAAAGTTTACTTGGAATATGATTGTTGGGCGAGATATATTATTCCCCTCGTATTGCTCCTTGACATTTAATCTTTTCTTGTGAATTGGGTTTAGCGTGGAACTGCACTTAGGACACGTTCAGAAATAACATTAACACTTTCTCAGGCGAAGATGCGAATACCGCGATGGTTAGATTTAAGAAGATGTAAAGGTTATTTTCTTACAAGGACTTATCACCCTGCACTGTGGAGGTAATGAACAACAAAGTAAATGTATCTTCATCTTTCCGGAGCTATTCCACAACCCTGAAAGCAACTATTTTCCCATCTATATTGGAGGAAACAAATGTATTTGCGCCTATGTATAATAACTGATTACAGCGTGCGTTTCCCATAAAGAAAAGCGGCGTGGATTCTTTAGCACCAACCCGATAAACAATTCCGCTTTTGGTCCCAAAATATATTCCCGCGCCTTTTTCTATCGGAACATCCGGCACATTTTCCGTGCCGTATTTCACGTTATACTCTTTTAGTTTTTTACCATCAGCAGCATTAATCACGAAAAATTTATTAGCATTGCTTTTGATAAATAATTTCTTTTTATCGCTGCTTAACGCGATTGACTCTGAAGCATTGTAATCTTTTTTTCTCCAGACTGTTTTTCCCAGCAATAAATCAATTTTCGCTGCAAAACCATCAGGAGTTACGACATAGACAGCATTCGCATCAACTTGAGGAATACAAGCAGCAGGGGCATAATAAAAGTTTTTATTCTCGCTCCATCTCCAATTTAATATTCCCGTTTTTGCATCTATACAATATAGATAACCATCGCGGCTGCCAAATATAATCCTGTCATTCACGATAATCGGGGCAGATTCGATTATATCTGTCGCGCTATTATTTTCCCAAATAAAGTTGAGCGTTTGAAAATCTAAACAAAGTATTTTCCCTGTCGCGGTGCCAACTAAAAAACCATCAGATTCCTCATCCCGATAAAGAGTTTTAATTATTATCGCCGCTGAGGTGAGGGTTGCTTCTGTTCCAAGACTTTGCAAAAGCTTTCCTGTTCCGGCATCATAAGAAATGATATCGCCATCGATCGTGGTAACAAGCACGATATTTTGATAGACGGTCACGTTACCCGCGGTTATTGCTTTCACCCGCGCATCCCACAAGCGTGTTCCATCCTGATTTATACAGAATACTAAACCATCGATAGTAACCCCGTAAATTTTATTATCAACAAAAGTTAGCGGAGCAACAAGAGTCCGCTTTATATCTGCCTTCCACGAGATATCAGTTCCATAATTCGCGAAATCCGCGGTATCAACCGCGCGATAATCATTAGCTTCGTTCAATGAAACTGCCGCCCAATCAGCAGCTGTGCCATCTTGCCCAATCGCGGAAAACACGATAGAGTCATTATTTATAGTAACAATTTGAAAGGATATATCGCCATCGGAGCTTAAAGAGGGCTGACTCATCACTGCAGGAATGTTATTGATATTTGTCTGCCTGTTTTCCTTAGCCCCGCTGCTCATCATCAACCGGAAGTTTGAATTTGACATTATATTTGCCGCTCTTATTCCGTTATCAACTTCACTTTCCAACGAATAATTGGTCACGAGAATGGTTTTAGATTTGCCTGCAGACTTAGTAATTATAGAATCCAGCCAAATCAAATCATCAGGTGCAAAATGTCCTCCACCAACGCGAAAAATAGCGGCAGGCAGCCCGATAATTTTCAGTTTACCAAGTTCAATGCAAAATTTATTGTTGCCCCAAAGTTTGGAAAATTCTTCACCGGCGGTTTCACTCCACTGAATGTCACGCGCACCAGGGATAACATAATACTTCATTTTCAAACCATCAAGAATTTCCTTTGCTTGGCGTAATTCAGTTGTTCTCCCCTTATCGGTAATATTGCCGCTCACGAGTACGAAAGAAATATTCTCATTTCGGTTAATACTGCCAACGTGCTGCACGAGCAGCGAATCTCTTAGCGGGGCACCTATTTGCAAGTCCGTCAGCCATACACATTTACTGCTTTGAGCTGTGCCGATTTTTGTAAAAAGCAGAATTAAAATAACAATTACATAGTTTTTCAAGTAGTTCATCGTAAGTAAGTAAAATAATTTTCGGTAAGTTTTGAATATATCATATTTACAGATATAAGTTACGAAGAAAAATTTAACGTATGTATAACTATCGAAAAAAAATTCATACAATATTTAACCCAACTTGCAAGTTTCAAACCATAAGTTATGATAAGATAAAGAGATTAGTTCCTCCAAAAGGGGAGATGAGCTTCTCCGACAGCGATGATGCGAAAGACTGGCGCGCGAACTTGGTTTTGATATTTAATTCGGTGCGCGTCCGCTTAAACGCGCTATTCAACGTTTGGTAAGAGAGTGATTGCTTGCGCGATAAGTACTAAAGAATTTCACATCATCCCTGTTTTAGTTTCGAACTCTTTATCAACTCTTATGATTTGCTACACAGATTCATATAAATTTGTGTAGCATAGTACACGTATTTATAAGAATATATGTATCTTAGTACACAAATTTATAAGAATATATGTAGTATGATACAGCGATTCATTGAAAACCGGATTATTTCTTCCTTGACAGGGGGGAAAGTAACAGCATTATTTGGAGCGAGGAGGACAGGCAAAACTGTCTTGATGAATGAAATTCAAAGCAAATTATCAAGCAGTAATAAAATTATTTCAGTACAGGGAGATGATTTGGATGTTGCAGACATTCTGGGCAGCCATAGATTGAGTATCTTGAAAAACTTTGTCGCCGGCTATGATTATTTATTTATTGATGAAGCTCAGGAGATTGCAGATATAGGGATAAGTCTTAAATTATTAACGGATTCTGTTCCAAATTTAGGCATATTTATTACAGGTTCATCAGCATATACATTAGAAAAATCCATTGCCGAACCGCTCATCG
>CAIYTF010000122.1 GCA_903929035.1 uncultured Ignavibacteriales bacterium | reverse complement strand
TTTAAGTGCTGAAAAAACAGAACTTTTGTAATGCAAAAACAAAATTAATAAACGACCCAAAAGGTGAAACAAAGATGCAATAAGACAAGAGCATCAAATAGATAAAGATAAATTGAACTTGCTGTTAACTTCTAATTTTCAATCATTTAATAAAGTAAATATTTTACCCGTTTAGAGTATAGCCATCTGGAAACTCCTTTATTAGACACTGCATATTACAAAAAAAAACCGTAAATACAAAGCTATTCAAAGTTTAATTATTGCCGGATTGAAATAAGATCATCTCCTGTTATTAAGCGGAGCCAAAACACGCCCGCGCTATGGTGCCTTTTCAGCTCCGCTCAACGGACGGCAATCAAAAAATAGGGAAATTTGTCGTACACCCCATATTATTTATTCATTTATTTTTATTATTTTTACCGTGTAATATATATTGTTCCGGAACAATACATCTGCCGGCGGCAAATACATTATTAAATTACATTTTTGTTCATTATCTATTCGGAGCTTCTATGAAAGTTTCTTTGGTCCTTTTAGTGTTCTTATTTTCTTTGTCTATTTATGGGCAAAGCAATATCCGGAATCCTCATCGTCCTTTACAGGGCTTTGGGCCTAACGCGGTTGAAAACAACCTTGATACGCGGCTATCACGCGGGATAGCAAAAGCAAATTTCGAGTCTCAAAGCGGAGCAGAAAACCAAATTGATTCCCGATTTGGTCCTCTACAGGGTCAGCCGCTTTTGAATAAAAAGTCTGTTAATCTTAATAAAGCAAAAGATCTTAATGCAGTGTTGTTTTGGCCTTCGCAGATTGTCATTGATAACGGACGCAGGACTTCATATACTTATGATATAAAAGGGAATATACTTACTCAGCTCAACGAAGAGTTGACAAACAATTCGTGGGTTAATATCCAGGAATATAGCTGCACGTATGATAATAAGGGTAACCTTCTTACATTCCTCAACCGACATTGGACAAACAACTCGTGGGTTAATTTCGACACAAGTACATATACGTATGATAGTAATGGTAATGAGCTTACTTACCTTTACAAAACGTGGACAAACAACACGTGGCTAAATATTAAGAGATATACACGCACGTATGATAATAACAGGAAAATGCTTACTGAACTTGGTGAATACTGGACAAACAACTCGTGGGTAAATTCCAGCAAAGGTACCTACGCGTATGATAATAATGGGAATATGTCTATATCTAAGAAAGACTCTTCTTGGGAGAACAACCCCTGGTTTGAACATAATAATGGAGCATACACGTATGATAATAACGGGAATATGCTTACATCCATCAACGAACATTTGTTCGGCACTTTTGTGAGTGAATCATATAGATATACCTACACGTATGATATTAAGGGGAATAAGCTTACTTACCTTGACGAAAGGTGGACAAACACCTCTTGGGTATATTCCGGTAGAAGTACATATACGTATGATAATAGTGGGAATAAGCTTACTTACCTTTACGAAATGTGGACAAACAACTCGTGGGTTAATTCCCGCAAAAGTACATATACGTATAATAATAGCGGGAATATGCTTACTGGACTTGACGCAACGTGGACCAACAACAACTCGTGGGTTAATTCCGGTAGAAATACATATACCTATGATAATACCGGTAAATATGAGCTTACCAGCATCTCTGAAACCTTTACAAACAACGATTGGGTAAAATTAAATAAAGATACCACTGCTTATGATAAGAACTGGAATGCCGTTCACTGGGAATATTTTGTAGGGCAGAACAATTCGTGGGCTGCAGGGACAGGAGATATTAATAAGATTATCAAGAATTATAAGCTGTATTCTGATTTTATGTATTTTTATTATGGGCATATTGTCGATATTCAATACACGTTTTCTAACACTCAAGGATGGCAAACGACACTTAAGGTAAAAGATAACGGCAGCGCGAGTACTAATATTATTTTTGGTTCCGTTCCAAACGCGACAAACGGCATAGATGCTGACCTTGGTGAAGAGGCTCTTCCTCCATTGCCGCCAACAGGCATTTTTGATACCCGATTTGAACTTCCCGTGACACCGGCAGTATATTCGTTGAAAGATTACCGCAGCGATACAACTAAGGCACCAATAATATCGTGGACAATAAAATTTCAACCCGGTTCCGGCGGATACCCTGTTACTTTAACTTGGGACCCTTCCACTCTGCCAATGGGTATATGCACCTTGCAGGATAATCTTACCACCGCCGGTAATATTGTTAATGTAAATATGCAAACAACAAACACCGCGACAATAACAAACACCGGAATAAGCACACTGCTAATTAAATATACAAAGCAGACCTGCAAAGATGTTTTGCTCTATTCAGGCTGGAATATGATTGGAGTTCCGGTAAGTGCTCCCGATATGAAAGCAGCTTCCTTGTTTACCCGGGCAACCTCGCCGGTGTATGGATACAATGCAGGCTATATAGGATATTCTGAGTTGTCCCCAGGAAAAGGATACTGGATACGCTATCCTGTTAACGATGTTATAAATATATGCGGTAACCTAGTGACACCTCAGACGGTTTCACTGGCTGCCGGGTGGAATATTATATCTGTTTATGAGAATCAGGTATCCTCGCAGACTACAAATCCCCCGGGAATAATCACTTCATCATTCTGGGGTTATAGCGGCGGATATACAAAAGTAACAACTTTACAGAGCGGTACAGCTTATTGGGTTCAAGCTTCGGCAGCGGGAGTCCTGAATATTCCGGCGGCATTGGTGAAAAGTAATTCTGTTTCTGCATCTTCAGATATTGATCCAAAATGGAGTTCAGTACAGTTGAGTGATGCGGCAGGCAATAAATCAAGCCTGTATTTCTCGGCGGCGGCTATTCAGGACTTAAGCAAATTTGAATTACCGCCTGTTCCGCCTGCAGGAATATTTGATGTCCGATTTGCATCACAATCTTTTGTTGAAAACTTAAACGGTTCATCAAAAGTTATTTCCATCAACGGTGCATCCTACCCTGTAGCAATTCGTGCTGAAGGAATTGACTTGTTAATAAAAGACAATGCTACCGGCAAACTTATTAACAGTGTAGTCAAGTCAGGTTCATCAATTACAATTACAAATGAAAACATAAATTCAATTGAAGTGAGCGGAATTGCAAAACCGGCTGCTTACGAACTTTCGCAGAACTACCCGAATCCATTTAACCCTGCTACAATGATACGTTTCGGGCTGCCTGAGAATACAAGAGTCCGGTTAACAATCTATAACCAGATTGGCGAGCAAGTTGCAGAGCTTGTAAACGGGCAGATGGAAGCCGGTTATCATCAGATAACGTGGAACGCTTCAACTATGAGTTCGGGTGTTTACTTCTACGAAATCAAGACAGAAAAATTCAGGTCAGTTAAGAAATTGATATTAATGAAGTGATAGCCAGCACAGCTTGTGCAATATAAATTGGGTGCGGCGGGAGAGATGTAACTTCCGCCAAATCCGTCCTCATACCAAACTTATAACAAGATAATCATAAAACAAATATATACCACGGCTTCGCCATACTGAATAGCTCTTTACTCTTCATCTTTTTTTCCTTTTCTTTCTTCGTAATTGTTTAGGTCAAAAAAAACGTGTATATTTTATTTACCATTAGAGAATTTATGTTTGTAGAAAACAGCCCGTACGGCACGATTTCCTCCCGCGTGAACGGGACAGGCTGTATGGGAATAAATGTTGGATCGGATTGATACCAAACAACATATATTTCCATACGGAAAAACGAAATAGCGGGTTGCTATGTGGTTTCTACAAACATTTTTCTCCTAACGGAGAATAAGAGAACCTAAACAGTTACGATTTTAGTTCAATCTTGGAAAGTTGTATATGACCGCGAACCAATTCTCCGCGACTATCTTAATAGCGGCTGATAAGCCCGAACATCTCCATTTACTTTCAGGGCTGTTAACTCAGCAGGGTTATCAGGTACGCGCTTCAAAATCAGGTGCTGAAGCATTAGATTTTATAAAGGGAAATGCAATAGACTTATTGCTGATAGATGCACTGTTACCGGGTATGGATGCCTATGAGGTCTGTTCCATATTAAAAGCTGACACTGTAACTCAGAATTTACCTATTCTTTTTCTATATGGAGCAGACGAAACAGCAGATAAAATTCGATGTTTCGCATCGGGCGGATCCGATTTTATTACGGAGCCTTTTCAGGGGAAAGAAGTCCTTGCCCGAGTACAAACTCACATCGAAATTAACCGTTCGCGTAAGATTATCGGGCAGCAAGCTGCTGCATTGGAGCTTGCAAACAAGCAGCTGCTTATTGAAATAGCTGAACAAAAAATATACAAGTCCGGTTTGCAGGAAAGCAAAGAAAAATTTTCAATAGCATTTCAGACATCCCCATTTGCCATCACTATAACCAATGCCGAGGATGGGCATTTCATAGAGATAAATGATGCTTTCTATGCCTTAACCGGATACACCCGCGAAGATACAGAAAATAATTCATCAGTCACATTGGGGCTGTGGCTGAGCACGGAAGACCGAAATCAGGTGGTACGAAAACTTCAAAGTGGTGAAAAGGTTATAGGGCAAGAAAAAAAATTTAGAAAGAAAAACGGCGAAACACTAATTGGATTATTCTATGCTCATATAATGGAGACAAAAAACAGTACGTATATTTTGTCCATTATAGATGACATAACCGAGAGGAAAGCGGCTGAAGAAGCTATTAGAGAATCAGAAAATACATTTGCTTCTATGTTTCAAAATAGCCCTGTCACTATTACTTTAGGAATGAATTAAAAATAACTTATACCAGATAAGGAGTGAAAGAATAATTCCATTTTGGCAAGAATTCAGCAAATACAACTGGTGAATTTTCAAGAAATTCATTTGATGCTTTTTTGCCGGTAGTATATAATTTCTCG
>CAIYTF010000121.1 GCA_903929035.1 uncultured Ignavibacteriales bacterium | reverse complement strand
CCAACGGGACTAAATTTGAATAACCGTGAGTGCTAACTCACGGAAAAGTAAGCCCAAACTAATAACGTACCCGAAGGGGGCGAACTAACTACGCCGCGTGAATTTGCCCCCTTCGGGGACATAGATGCTTTTTATCATTCTCCCGTGAGTTGTCACTCACGGTTTCAAATTTAGTCCCTTTGGGACATAATATCAGTACCGTATATTTTCTTGATTTCAGGAGGCTGAGTAGTTACAAAAATTAGCAATTCAATCAATAAAATTAACAAATATTCAATTTTTTTTGGAATTAGTTAAAAAAGTTTTTATATTTATATTATGATGCAAGCAAAAGTTTTCACATCGTTATTTCTATTTTTTTTCTACTATTACCGTGGCGGCGAGGGTGGCTTTTGCTTTTAATGAATTTGAACAATAAAAAGTAAAAAAGGACACCCGGATCAGTAATGACCGGGTTTTTTGTTTTATGACAAAAAAAATTGCAATACAAGGTTTTGAAGGAAGTTTTCATCAGGAAGCTGCTCGGCATTTTTTCGGGAATGATGTTGCCATTGTTCCCTGTGCCACCTTTCGCGAAACCGTTAAACTTTCCGCTGACAAATCAGTTACGGACGGCGGTTTAATGGCTATCGAAAATTCAATAGCGGGAAGTATCCTTCCTAATTATACACTGCTGCTTCAAAGTAATTTGAAAATTATTGGAGAAGTCTATTTACAAATTAGGCAGCAATTACTCACCTGCCCGGGTATAAAATTAGAAGATATTCGCGAAGTGCACAGCCATCCAATGGCACTACTGCAATGCTCAAATATTCTGGAAGAATATGGATGGAAATTAGTAGAAACTGAAGATACGGCTCTTTCAGCCAAACATTTACGGCAGCATAAATCAAAACATATTGCAGCAGTTGCAAGCAGACTTGCCGCGGAAATGTACGGTCTGCAAATACTGCTTCCCGATATTCACGCTCAGAAAAACAACTATACGCGGTTTTTAGCATTAACCATTGATAACAATAATGAAATACAGCCGGATGCAGATAAAGCCTCCTTGTATTTCCGAACAAATCACACTCGCGGTAGTTTGGCGCGTGTACTCACGGCGATTGCAGAAAACGGGATAAATCTCAGTAAACTGCAGTCATTTCCTATTCCCGAAAGTAATTGGCAGTATTTTTTTCACGTTGATATGGAATTTGAATCCCTATCCCAATTTGAAACTGTAATTTCGAAAATTACACCTATTACAGAATCGTTAAGGATTTACGGCATCTATAAGAAAGGTAAAACATTTTAGTATGAATATTTCAGAACGACTATCAAAAATTAATGAATACTATTTTTCGACAAAGCTTCAGGAAATTGAAAACCTTAAGAAGCAGGGGAAAGATATTATCAGTCTTGCAATTGGCAGTCCCGATTTACCTCCACACCCTGAAGTAATTAAAACACTTGCCGATGAAGCCGCCAATCCCAAACAGCACGGTTATCAAACCTATCGCGGCACGCTTATGCTGCGGAAAGCTTTCGCGGATTTTTATAATAGATTCTATGGCGTTACCCTTGATCCTGAAACAGAAGTTCTTCCTCTTATCGGGAGCAAGGAAGGAATTTTTCATATTTGTATGTCTTTCTTAAATCACGGTGACAAAGTATTGCTTCCCTCTTTAGGCTATCCCGCTTATAAAGCAGCAGTGGAACTAAGCGGCGGTATTCCTGTTTTCTTTGAAATGAATGAAACAAATAATTACTACCCTGATTTTACGGCTTTGGAAAAAACCGATCTTTCCAACATCAAATTAATGTGGGTTAACTATCCCAATATGCCGACAGGTCAAATGCCGACAAAAGAATTGTTTACTAACCTGATTGCTTTCGGGAAGAGACATAATATATTAATATGTCACGATAATCCATACTCTTTTATACTTAATGATAACCCGATGAGTCTTTTAAGCGTTCCAGGGGCAATGGATACTGCTATCGAGTTGAACTCGCTAAGCAAGTCGCATAATATGCCGGGGTGGCGTATCGGAATGTTAGCGGCTAACAAAGATATTGCTTCTGAAGTATTGCGGTTTAAGAGTAATATTGATACAGGTATCTTCTTCCCTATGCAGGCAGCGGCAGCTAAATCACTGTCATTGGGCAATGATTGGTTCAGAACGGTAAATGACGAATATGCTCAAAGGAGAATATCCGCGCGGCAATTTATGAAAGAAATAAACTGCAGTTGCAATCCCGCCCATTCAGGAATGTTTGTCTGGGGGAAAATTCCCGATTCAGTCCAAGACAGTTATATTCTTGCCGACAAAATTTTGCATACTGCAGGAATTTTTATTACTCCGGGCGGAGTTTTCGGAACAGATGGTAATAGATTTTTGCGCGTAAGCATTTGCGCGCCTGTTAATGTTTTCCAAAAAGCTATCGAAAGAGTGCAGGTGTTGCAATGGTAATATGCGTTATTGGAATCGGGCTTATCGGCGGTACTTTGGCAAGCAGTTTGAAAGACAACAAATTTGCCGGACGAATTATAGGAGTTGATTCTATTCCCGAGCATTCAAAAAAGGCTTTGGAATTAGGCTTAATTGATGAAATAGGAACAATAGAATCCGCGATAAAAGAAGCAAAACTTATTATTGTATCCACGCCGGTCGATACTGCAGTAGAAATTCTTCCGGATATTATCGATAAAATCGGCAGGCATCAAGTTGTAATGGATGTTGGAAGCACCAAGGAAGCTGCTATTAATTCAGTTAAAGCGCGTATCAATCGCGGGCGTTTTGTTGCCACTCACCCGATATGGGGTACTGAATTCAGCGGACCTTCAGCTTCAATTCGCGGTGCAATGAAAGGAAAAACTACTGTAATATGTAACCCTGAAGACTGCGATAACGACGCGATAGTGCTGGTGGAGCAGGTTTATAACAGTTTGGAAATGAAAAAGGTTTATATGGATGCAAAAGACCACGATTTACACGCTGCATATATCAGCCACATTTCACACGCTGCTTCATTTGCACTCGCGCTCACCGTGCTGGAAAAAGAAAAAGAAGAAGATAAAATTTTCAGGCTCGCGGGCAGCGGATTTGAAAGTACCGTGCGGCTGGCTAAAAGTAATCCTGATACCTGGATTCCGATCTTTAAACAAAACCGGAGTAATATATTAGATGTTTTGAATGAACATATTTATCAACTTCGCCAGATGAAAAAATTGTTGGAAATGGAAGAATATTCAGCATTACATAGGATTATGCTTGAAGCAAATGACATTAAAAGAATAATTAATTAAACGAAAGAACACTTATAGTATGAATATACAACCAGAATCAGAAAGTTTACAAGAACTTTGGAAAAAAAGACCGCTGATTATTGCCGGTCCCTGCAGTGCCGAAACCGAAGAGCAAATTATCGAAACCGCGGTTCAACTAGCTGAAACCAAGCGTATTGATATTTTTAGAGCCGGCATTTGGAAACCGCGGACCCGCCCGGGAAGTTTTGAAGGCATCGGGACAAAAGGACTCGCGTGGTTAGTGAAAGCAAAGCAGCTGACCGGACTGCCAATGACCGTTGAGATTGCAACAGCAAAACAAGTTGAGGATGCACTTCACTTTGGAATTGATGTCTTATGGATTGGCGCGCGAACAAGTGTTAACCCAATAAGTATGCAGGATATTGCCGATTCGCTTAGAGGCGTAAATATTCCGGTGCTTATAAAAAATCCTATAAATCCCGATTTAGAATTATGGACAGGTGCAGTAGAACGAATAGCTAAAGCCGGAATTAAGAATATTGGCTTAGTACACCGCGGCTTTAGCGTGTATGGAAACACGTATTACCGATACGCGCCTATGTGGCATTTAGCAATTGAAATGAAACGCCGCAATCCTGAGTTGTTGATGCTTTGCGATCCTGCTCACATATCAGGCAGAACCGATATTCTTCACGAAGTTGCACAAAAAGCAATCGATTTGGATTATGACGGAATTATGATCGAGAGTCATTGCAACCCTGAAGCTGCCTGGACGGATAAAAAACAGCAGGTGAAGCCAAATGAATTAGTTGAATTGTTAGACAGTATAATATGGAGACGCGAGAAAGTTGATGAAAATACTTTTAATTCTTCATTAGAAAAATTGCGCGAGCAGATTAATCAAATTGATGATGAAATTTTGCAGCTTCTTGGACAAAGAATGAAGATAGCGGAACAAATTGGAGCCAATAAGAAAGAAAACAAAGTCACCATTCTTCAGCCTTCTCGCTGGAACGAAATCTATGAAAAAACTGTTCAACAAGCAGAAGCTTTAGGAATAAGCCGTGAATTTATTGTCAAATACTTAGACGCGGTTCACGAAGAAAGTATCAACAAGCAAAATGCCGTAATGAATTCATAAAATAATCGTAACTGTTTCAGAAATAACATTAACACTTTCTCACGCGAAGATGCAAAGGTTAGATTTAGAAGATGTAAATGCTGTTTCTTTACAAAGAATTATATGCTTGAAAAATATATATTGTAGGGGCGACCGGCCGGTCGCCCTTACGAGTCCCGAAAGTTACGAATAATATTTGAAATTCTATTTTCGAACTACTGCCACTTTTTGCAAACCGATCGAGTTCCCTTCCTTATCGGATGCGGCAAAAATATATATACCGCTGCTGACAAGAGAACCGTTATTATCCCTGCCGTCCCATTTTGCCGTTTTACCGCCGGGCGTAGTAAGCGATCGAATTACTTTACCGGAAATATTCAATACTTTAATTTCCGATTCTTTTACTAAACCGGTAATGTTTAAATCCTTTCCATCACTTGCAAGTAAATAAGGATTTGGGAACAAGCTAAACAGCAAAAAATCATCATTTGGTTTTATTGCAGTTGTAGTGAAACTCATTAACCCGTTATCTAAACCAACATAGACAGTCCCCAATTTATCGTCTATTGCCAAGCTTAAAATATTGTCAGAAAGCAATGGACTATTGAGGATGTTATATGCCGCCAACACGGTATTCCCGTCAGGTGAAACCAAAATTAACCCCTGATTATGCGTACCTATCCATTTACGATTGAGAGCGTCAACCGCGATGCAGCTAATGCTATACTGCCGTAATGAAAACACTGAATTAATTTGTGTATTTTGCAAGGACCCTGTTAGCACAGAAGATGGATCATAGAGAATAAATAAGCCGTTATTTGTACCTATCCAAAGTTCTCCGCGCTTATCAGTAACAAATGAAAATACTGTTTTCTGATCAAACGCAGTCAAGGATGTTAGATTGCCAAACTTATCATCGCTTGTTTCTCCCAAAGTTTTGTTCTCATTAAAAAAGAACAAACCTTTTGATGAACCCGAAAATATATACCATTTAGTGTCTGATTGATCGATAATTATTTTTTCATAACCATAGGATAAGGTACTATCAGAATAGTTCGGATAGGAATACCAGACACTGTCTTTTGTTAAGCAGGCTAAGGGTTTTTTGTCTGTAGACCAAAAATTTAAGAGCCACAAATTCCCTTTGGAATCAACCTTTGAATCTGTAATGACTAAAAACTTAGGATCTATTGAAATACCAACCATCGGAGAATTATTTTTATATGAATATTGTTTAAATTTACTTGTAGTATCAGTAACAATAAATCCTTGTCCCCAAGTTCCAAGAATCATTGTATTATTCAAACCTGCAGATACATTATAAATTGCATTGCTGGGAAAACCGGGAATAGTTGAGGTATTTACATTATGCCAGCTAAGTCCGTCATAATAATATGCTCCAACACCGCTGGCATCTTTCCCTGATGATGACCATATATTTCCATAACCATCTATTGCTAAACTATTAAACTGATTTACCGCTGGCGAATTAGGTGAGAAATATTGAGGTATATTATTTGTGTATTTAATAATACCGGATTTGGATGAAAACCAGGGAGATAATCCGGTAATCAATATTTTATTCAAAAAAGATGACTGATACTTGAAAAGCTGCGTCATCTTACCATTTTCAAATTGATAATAGGCTGTATCTGTAATAACAAACAACGAATCGTTACTTGCCTTAATATCGACTATGTTTAATGGAGTTGAAAGACCTTGAAGAGTACTCCACCGCTTATTTGAGAAAACTGAAATTCCTGCATCCGTGGAGGCAGTTATTGAATTTTTATATGCAGTTATTTTGTTAATTGAATTAGAAATAAGCCCCTCGGCGGTGGTGTAATTATCCCACGATTCGGGCGCGGCAAGGTTTACAGCTCCTGTCTTTTGAATAGCTATACCATTAGTAGTTCCAATATAAAGTAAACTGTCATAATAGCAGCAAGTCACTTTTATTTTTGAAGAGAAATAACCGAATTTTAAATAAGAATCAATAGCATTATATGTCGAATCGTTAAATATCACGATTCCAAAATCAGTGGCTGTAATAATAGAATTGCCGCGTACTAAAAATCCGTTTATTCCCTTATGAATATTGTTTGAATTGTATATATCGTATATAGTTTTATTTGTTCCATCATTAGGATTATAAACATCTATGATGCCGTTTTGGCTGCCTAACCATATTTTCCCGCGATTATCAATGGTAATAGATTGCAGTTCAATTCCATTAATGCCTTCCGCGCGGGTAAGTTCAGTATAAATACTATCCGTGATATTGAATGAAAAAGCCCCGCCATACGATACAGCCCAAATTTTGTTATCATTTACTATAGCATCTATTATTTTTTTCTTCGAGGTATAAGTTTTCCATCCGGATGCTTCTTGAGCAGCAAGTTTTCCGCAGAGGAGAAAAAATATCATAAAAACGAATAAAGAACATTTCAATAATTTTATTTCTAAAATAGAAGACATTGAATACCTTAATGAAAAACAAAAAAAGTAGGAATCATTAATATTTGTAAATTTGCCGTTTATAATAATCCTGTTGGTTATGTTAATATAGATGGGAAAAAATAAAAAAACTTATTTGGCTTTATACTAAGTCCCATAAAGCTATTTCGAAATTTACCTAAAACTTTAAGATTTCTAAAATAGTTTATTAGCGGTGTTAAAACTTAATTTAGGACTCGTTCAGAAATAACATTAACACTTTCTCGCGCGAAGACGCGAATACCGCGAAAGATAGATTTTGAAGATGTAAATGTTATTTCTTTACAAGGACTTATCGATTTTTTCCGAGTGAATGGTTGAAGCATAAAGAAGTTTCTGGTATCAGTTTTGAACCCGCCGCGCTTGATTCATAAAGGAAATATCTGCATTTATCGAAATCCATTTCCTTTTATGCTGAATTTTTTGAATATTACACCTATGAAAATAAGAAAGTTTAACAAATGAATCTTGCAGACTTATTGTTGATAGCATTCTTTCTATTACTCGGAATATTAATATTTTTAGTGCTTGCTCCCGTAATATATAATATAACCTCAAAAAGAAAAGATTCCGCTCGATTAAGCAAAAATATTAGTGCCAAACGCGGAACTATTGCACCAGTTCAAACTCCCCCCGTGTTAGCACATTCAACCGGCGAAGTTCGTGATTTGAATGGTTCCTCTCAAAGTTCAAACACGGTAATCAATACTAAACCTAAACAGGGAACTCCTGCCCCAAGTACTTCTGTACCTAAACAGGGAAAAAAGTTTGAAATATTAAACGATTCTAATTTGGATTCTTCTTCTAAACCAACCAAGAAAGATTGGAGTTCTAATTGGCAATAGCCTAACTCACTCGAAAGACTTGTCAAGAAATTACCTTTACATCTTCCAACATATAACCCTTCGCGGTCTTCGCGTGAGAAATTGTTAATGTTATTTTTGGGCAGACATTTAACTTTTATTCAGTCCGGCATTACTTCGCCGCTTTCTTTATCTGCTCATCTTTCAAGCGAAAGATAGTCCAATCTGTCAAAGGCTTTGCACCCATACTTTCATAAAATCTGACTGCAGGTCTATTCCAATTCAGTACTGCCCACTCGAATCGCCCGCAGTTTCTATCCACGCCAATTTGAGCAATGAATTTAAACATTTTTCTGCCGATGCCCTGATGGCGGTATTCCGGTTTCACGTAAATATCTTCAAGGTACAATCCTTTTCTTCCTACAAAAGTTGAGAAGTTGTGGTAAAATACCGCGTAAGCAACAGGCTGTTCATCCAAGAAACAGATAATTACTTCAGGACAAGAACCTCCGCGAAAAAGAGATTCAACAAGTGTTTCGGGTGTGGCAGTCACTTCATTTAGAAGCCGTTCATACTCCGCTATTTCTCTGATAAAATTTAATATCAGCGGGACATCACTTTCAACGGCAAAACGGATGTTAAGGTTATCGGTCACGCGCGTTCTTCCCAAACTTGTGCAATTGTTACAATAGCCCGCACTGCCATTTCCATATCCTGAATTGCAACCCATTCTGTTTTAGAATGAAAGCTATGCTCGCCGGCAAAAATATTTGGTGTCGGCAGTCCCATATATGAAAGCCGCGAGCCGTCAGTGCCGCCGCGAATTGAAGACATCAGCGGGGCAATATCTAACCGCCTCATCGCTTCTATTGCATTATCTGCAACTTCAGGATGCATATCAAGTACATACCGCATATTGCGGTACTGTTCAAACACGCTGCAAGTTACCTTTGAACCTTGGAATTGCAGTAATGTTTCATTCGCGACTCTCTCGAGATATGCTTCATAATCCTTCAGCTTTGAGGCTTCAAAGTCACGTATGATAAATCGTAAATTGGTTTCTTCTTCAGTCCCTTCTATTTTATAGCAATGCACGTAGCCTTCACGTCCTTCGGTAGTTTCAGGCGAGAAAGCATCTTGAGGAAGATCATCAATAAAACGTGATGCAATTTTAATTGAATTAACCATTTTATCTTTTGCATAGCCCGGATGAATGTTTTTACCCGTAAAAGTTATCACCATACTATCCGCGCAAAAAGTTTCTGTTTCAACTTCCCCGCGGGTTTGACCGTCAACAGTATAAGCAAACTTTGCACCGAATTTTTCTACATTAAATTTTTCCGCGCCTCTGCCGACTTCTTCATCAGGGGTGAAGCAGATTTTAATAGTGCCGTGTTTCAATTCCGGATGCAGCAAAAAGTAATTTACTGCATCAACAATTTCAGCAATACCGGATTTATTATCAGCTCCAAGCAGCGTGCTGCCGTCACTCGTGATAATATCATAACCAATCATCGCTTTCATATCAGGATTATCTTCAGCACGAATAACCTGACCATCTCTCGGCAGCGGTATATCTCCGCCCTGATAGTTTTCGTGAATGAGCGCGTTCACGTTTTCGCCTGATACAGCCGGTGATGTATCAACGTGGGCTATAAACCCGATTACCGGAACATCCTTTTTAGTATTAGCCGGTACTGTCGCTATAACATACCCGTTCTCATCGGTATGTGCATCAACAAGCCCAAGTTCCTTCAGTTCAGCCGCGAGATCCTTTAACAAAATCAATTGTTTGGCAGTTGATGGAAATGATTCTGAACTCTCATCTGACTGAGTGTCATACTTGACGTATTTTAAAAATCTTTCAACACAGGTGAACTGATAGTTTTTATCAAACATATAATTTTTTCTTCATATAAATTTTAATTATTAATATAGAACATTTCTGACGCGAAGACGCTAAGCCCGCAAAGATTTTTGAAAAAAATAATTTGTCATTATTTCTAAATCAGGCAAAATTATTATTTGGTCCTTGTAAAAGAAATAACCTTTACATCTTCTAAATCTAACCATCGCGGTCTTCGCGTGAGAAAGTGTTAATGTTATTTCTGAACGAGTCCTAAACTTCTTCTTTGCCACGCAATGAATCCCAAATCATATAGCCGCAAAGTATAATAAAAACAGTTAAGCCAAGCAGAATTGATTCTTTCGATTCTGCCCAAGACTCGTTAATCCAATTAAATCCGCTGAACCGCAGCACCGCGCTCATCACACCCATTAAAGCACCGCCTGCAATGAAACCGGAGGCAATCAATGTTCCGCGTTCCCTCCGCGCGTTATCGCGTGCTTCCGATTTGCTGCGCGTTGAAACAAAATGTGCAATCAAACCGCCGACAAGCAGAGGTGTATTTAAATCTAATGGAATGTACATACCAAGTGTAAATGCTAAAGCAGGCAAGCCAAGCATAGTAAGAATCAATGAAATAACTGCCCCGGCAAAATACAGCATCCAGGGCGCGGATTGGTCTGACATTAACGGCTTAATAACTGCCGACATAGCATTTGCCTGCGGTGCAACTAAGGCATCTTTACCTACAAATCCATACGTCTGATTTAATATCATAATCACCGCGCCAACTGTTGCCGCGGAAACTAATGCTCCCAGAAATTTCCAGCTTTCCTGTTTATAGGGAGAAGAACCAAGCCAGTAACCGATTTTCAAATCCGTGATAAATCCGCCCGCCATTGAAAGAGCAGTGCAAACTGCTCCGCCAATAATTATTGCAGCCATCATTCCGCTCTCGCCTCGTAATCCCACGGACACTAAAATCAATGATGAGATAATTAATGTCATCAGCGTCATCCCTGAAACAGGATTTGTCCCCACGATAGCAATGGCATTCGCCGCGACAGTAGTGAACAAAAAAGAAATAACAAGAACTATAAGCAGCCCGATTACAGCGTACCAGCTATTATAGACAACACCTAAATAGAAAAAAACAAACAGAGCAGCAGCAGTAATAATTATACCGCCTGCAATTATGCTCATTGGTAAATCTTTTCGCGTGCGAAGCAGCGTGACTGTCTCAGCACCTTTGCCGAAAATTTCTTTCACTGCAAGAGAAAATGCAGAGTAAATAATTTTTGACGAGCGGATAATGCCGATAATACCTGCCATAGCAATACCGCCAATACCGATGTGCCGGACATAGTTCTTAAATATTTCTTCGGCACTCATCTGCCCGATTAGTTTTGTCACGTTTGCCCCAAGCGGAAGGGTGAGAAAATCCCCGATAAAAGAAACAACAGGAATTAATACATACCACGACAAGAATGAGCCTGCGCAAATAATTGCAGAATATCTCAGCCCGACAATATAACCAAGTCCCAATACAGCGGCACCGATATTCATTTTGAAAACAAGTTTGAAATTATCTGCAAGTTTTTCGCCAAAAGTAAAAACTCTGGTCGAGAACACTTCATTCCACCAGCCGAAACTCGCGATAACGAAATCATACAAACCGCCAATAATTCCGCTGACCAAAAGTACGGCTGCCTGACTGCCGCCTTTTTCACCTGCTACAAGAATTTCAGTTGTTGCCGTGGCTTCGGGAAACGGAAACTTTCCGTGCATCTCCTGCACGAAATATTTTCTAAATGGAATCAAAAATAAAATGCCGAGAAATCCTCCAAAGAGCGAGGATAAAAATATCTTGAAGAAATCAGCGGGCAGATTAAGTATATATAACGCGGGGATAGTGAATATAGCACCGGCAACTATGACACCGGAACTCGCGCCAATTGACTGGATAATAACATTTTCGCCAAGTGCATTCTTACGTTTGGAAACTGACGACAGACCGACAGCAATAATTGCTATGGGAATCGCGGCTTCAAAAACCTGCCCGATTTTCAAACCGAGATACGCGGCAGCCGCGGAAAAAACAACCGCCATAACAAGTCCCCATATTACTGACCACGCGGTTACCTCGGGATATGATTTTCCCGGATCAAGTAATGGTTCATATTTTTCACCCGGCTGCAATTCGCGGTAGGCGTTTTCAGGCAGACCTTTTACTTGGTTATCGTGCTCCATAGTATATTTCGATTCTCTATTATTAAAGGAATTCTCAAGTTAATCCAAGACTAAAAAACTATTAAATATTAGCAGTTTAAACATAATCGGAAATTGGAAATTACGGAACTAATATTTTTTGTGTATGATATTTTGCACTCGTATGCAAAATGAAGCCTTTCCCAAATCTATCAATTTTGGTAACTAATTCAATCATCTGTAAATATTCAGTTTTTGTTTGAAAGTTATTTGTAGGATTTGTAAATAATCAATGTAAAAGTTAAGTTTACAATGTGAACAATACAATACAAATTATCAAAAGAAAAAATTCCGAAAAAGATATATATCGGCTCAATGACTTGGTTATTATGTTGATTGCTATGTCAATGTCCTTGTTTTTATTATTTTGTTCATCTTCTAATAAAGTGGCAAGTCCGAAAAACGATCCGGAATATCTAAATTATGAAATCGTATTTTCAACAGGAGGCGGTTTTACGGGCAGCCGCGAAGGATTTTTAATTGACAGTTCGGGAATAGTACGTTCTTTTAAGGGACCAATTATTTCAAAAGCTGTTAAAGATACCATTGGACAACTTAGGAATGAATTAAAAATAACTTATACCAGATAAGGAGTGAAAGAATAATTCCATTTTGGCAAGAATTCAGCAAATACAACTGGTGAATTTTCAAGAAATTCATTTGATGCTTTTTTGCCGGTAGTATATAATTTCTCGT
>CAIYTF010000120.1 GCA_903929035.1 uncultured Ignavibacteriales bacterium | reverse complement strand
GGGACAGGTAACGAACAAAACATATATTCCCTACGGGAAATCACGGCTGCACGTGGTATGTTTTTTCTACAAACATTTATTCCCTATCGGGAAACAAAAAATACTCGTTTTTTTACCTAAACAGTTACAAAAAATGTTTTGTTTTTGAGCCAAAATCGAATCCGTAAAAGCTATTTTTGGGTTGTTTAGAGTGGACTCATTAATAATTAACAATTTACAATTAATAACTAATTATCAAAAAAATGCGTAAAAAATTTGTAACGTTTTTAATTATAGGCGTTGCCTTATCATTTAGCGGTTGTTCAGTCTGGGAAGACTTTACTACCTATTTCAACCTTTATTACAATACCACTGACCTATTCAATCAGGCAGAAACTGCTATAAAGGATTCACAAAAAGACCCATTCTCATTAGTAGAAGTTCCTATTCCTGCCAATGCTCAAACACTTTTGTCTAAAGTGATTGAGAAATGCTCGAATATATTACAATTTCGGTCAAAGAGTTCTTTCGTGGATAACGCGCTGCTGATGATCGGGAAAAGCTTTTATTATCAAAAAAACTATATTAAAGCACTGCGAAAATTTCAGGAATTGCAGTCATCATATCCTGCCAGCAAACTAATTTTGGACAGCCGGCTTTGGCTTGCCAAAACAGATTTGCAAATGAAAAACAGCGAGAAAGGCTTAAAAAATCTCTTAGAAATGAGGCAGGATGCAATCAATAAAAAAGAATTCGGAATGGTTTCTGATTCATATATCGAGGAAATCCGCTATTATCTTGCTCTTGAAGATTATGAAAAAGTACAATCTCTTTGTTCCCTGTTGTTAAATTCCAGTAATGATGATAAATTGAAGGCAAAAACAGCCTTTGCATTAGGTAATATTAATGAAAAACAAAATAAAATAAAGGAAGCCGCGGAGGCTTATGCTTCTGTGAAAGAGTTTACTTCTTCTTATGAACTTTTGTTCAGCTCAGCCATACAGTATGCAAAAATGCTTATCCGGCAGGATAAGGCAGAAGATGCGCTGAAACTGCTTTATAGCCTTAAAAAAGAAGCAAAATATAAAGAGTTTTATGACCAAATTGACTTCCAAATTGCTATTGCATATCGTCAGCTTGGAGAGATTAATCCTGCTATGCAAATATTACTGCAGTTCGATTCCCTTTATTCAGCATCCGCGCATATTGGCAACGCGCGATTTGAAAAAGCAGGCATTTACGAGAAAAATTACAAAAACTATGATTCTGCCATCGTTTATTACCAAAAGGCTCTTTCTTCAACAGCAACCGCCGACTATTTACCTAAGATTCGCGATCGTTCAACTGTATTTAATAAATATACGTCCTTGAATGCATCATTTATTGAAAATATAAAACAATATTTCTATGCTGTTTATCCGTCAGAGTATTCTAAAGATTCTGCCAAATTCGCGCAAGCAGCAGAGAAAACAAAACCGGTTGAGAAAAAAGATACTGTCAAAGCGGATGCTCCAATGTTGGAAAGGGAACGAAAATTTGAGGAAATTGAAGGAACAGAATCCGAAGATCAGGTCAATTTATTCGCGAAAGACACTGCTACTAAAGTTAATAAAACTGCACCTCGCAAACCGCTCATAAGCAAAGATTCAATTATCGTCCTTTTAGCTAAGGAAAGTATCGATATTGGCAATCTCTTTCTTACCGATTTGAATTTGCCGGATTCTGCAAAGTATTATTACAACCTTGCTATAACAAATTATGAATGTCCGCAATATATGCCAAGGGCATTGTTCTCGCTTGGAAGTTATTACCTGACAAAAAATGATTCATCGAGTGCTGATAGCGTGTTTAATTTTATTTATGATAATTATAAATCTGATAAAATTGTTAATGAAGCAGCACTTAAATTAAACAAGCCCACAATTGATTTTGATTTTGATCCTGCAAAGGATGTGTTCCTATCCGCGGAAGTACTATATAAAAATAAAGAATATATCTCCGCGGCACAGAAATATTATGAAGTAAGTTCAGCCTATCCTCAATCGCGGTTCGCGCCAAAAGCTCTGATGGCAATAGGAAAAATTTTAGAAGATAAAATTAAACTCTCTGATTCTGCAGCAGTTATATATGATACACTCATAACTAAATATCCGAACTCGCGGCAGGCAGTTGCTATGTATCCCCGCCTAAATGTATATAAGGAAGAAAAAATCCGTCTCAAAAAAGTAATATCCGATTCACTGAAGGTAATTGCTGATTCGCTGAAATTGATTGAAAATTTAAAACTTGCTGCAATGCGAAATGATTCGCTTAACGCTATTAAAAAAGATTCAATCGCGGCAAAAAAAATCATTGATTCTACTGCTTCGGAAAATCACGCGGATTCATTGGCAAAGCCTATTGATACAAAGTTGTTGAATACAGCTGACTCTGCTAAGAAAACTATACCTTTAGATAACCGTGTAGATTCACTGGCAAAGCCTATCGACACAAAGTTATTTAATTCATCAGACACCACTAAAAATGCAGATTCTCCTCTTCCTGAAAAATCTAATGCTCCTGTTGATACTCTCAAACAGAACTCTCCCGATGTTAAGGAAAGGATTCCGAAACCAGAAGAAAAAATCAAAGAGGAAAATACCGGCGATAAAAACCCTGAAAAACTTTCCCTATTGTTTTGGGAAACGGCGATGTATAAACGATATTTATGCTGAATGTTTTTAAGGAACTGGCAGCACGGTCAAAGGCTTTCCTTTTTTCTACCCGTCTTCGCACAACGCTTTGGTATTCAATATTATTTTTGGTTCTAGAGTTAATAATAGGGGTAACAATTTATTATTATTTATATCAGAAACTCAACGATCAACTTGACTTTTCTCTAACGAAGCAGGCGAAAGCAATTCTTACATATTTTGCCGAATCAAAACCGGAGTTTGATACATTTGAACCGGACTCGCTTTATCACGCGCCTGATGAATTGGTTTGGGATATTATCTATGACGCCGTGGCATTAAATCCGCGCAACACGTTTATTCAAATCTCCTACAACGATAAGATTATATATAAATCGGATAACCTTAAAAAAAATGAGCTTGACCTTAAAATCAAGGCTTCTTCCGATGTGCAGATTATCGAATTAGAGGAGAATCCGGTTACGGAGCAGCCACTGCGTATAGCCGCGTTAGAAGTGGATAAATATAGAATATTTGTCGCGTTCCCGTTGACTTCTATTACCCAGACACTGCTTTACCTTCGAGATATTTACTTGATACTTTTCCCGGTATTCTTTATTATCTCCGTGCTTGGCGGTGCGTTAATATCCACGAAAGCGTTGAAGCGGTTAGATTTAATTATTAAAAAGACCGATGAAATTACCGCCCAAAATCTAAACGAAAAGATTGAAGGGGAGGAGTATTCAGATGAATTCGGGAGATTAGTCAAACGTTTAAACGGTATGATAGAAAGGATTCGCGATTCTTTCAATTATCTAAATCAGTTTTCAATAGCCGCTTCTCACGAATTAAAGACTCCTCTAACGATACTTCGCGGGGAGATCGAGGTTGCCTTGAAATCAGATAAGACTCCCGAATATTACAAGGAAGTATTAGAGAGTAATTACGAGGAAACATTACGCCTTATCAGGACAGTCGATAATTTGTTTTATATCTCAAGGCTGGACCGTTCATTAATACAATTTACTATGCGTGATACATCCGCTTTTGAATTTATAAAACGTGTAACTGCTTCAATCTCGGTTCTGGGAAGAGAAAAAAACATTCGTATAACTGCTGATTGTATCAATGATTCAATAATGTTTGTAGATGAGAATCAAATGCGGCAGGCTCTATATAATCTGATAGATAATGCAATCAAGTATGGGAATGAGAATAGCGAGGTTGTAGTTTTGAGCGAGTTTAATGAAAGTACAGGAAAAATTAAGATTTCGGTTTCCAACTACGGCACGGGCATAGCCGAAGATGTGCAGACCAAAATATTTGAGCCGTTTTTCAGGGTTGAGGAAGTGAGAAATTCCAATATATCGGGTGCAGGGTTAGGACTTTCTGTTGTCAGTTCCGTTGTAAAATCTCACAATGGAATGTTAGAAGTCAGCTCGATACAGGGTGGATTAACAATTTTCAGCATTATCCTGCCTGCAGGGTGAAAGACAGGATGCATCACGGCTCAGCTCATTTTTATGTAACTACTTTAGTCTCCTGAAATCAAGAATATATATGGTACGGATATTATGTCCCAAAGGGACTAAATTGGAATAACCGTGAGTGACAACTCACGGGAGAATGATAAAAAGCATCTATGTACCCGAAAGGGGCAAATTCATATCGCATTAGTTCGCCCCCTTTCGGGGACGTTATTAGTTTGGGCTTACTTTTCCGTGAGTTAGCACTCACGGTTATTCAAATTTAGTCCCGTTGGGACAAATTCAAGAAGAGGCTGAGTAGTTACAAAAAATAAATTCTATAATAAAAAGGGCGATAATAATTGATTATCGCCCTTTTCAAAATTTGACTATTTTTTTACAATTTTCTTGAAGTATTCAAGTGTAATCTTTAGTCCTTCTGCACGCTCAACTTTCGGTTCCCAACCCAAAATTTGACGAGCGCGGGTAATATCAGGCTGGCGAATTTTCGGATCATCCTCCGGCAGCTCCCTGTAAACAATCTTAGATTTTGCCTCGGTTAATTTCAATATTTCCTCCGCGAATTGCTGTATAGTAATTTCATTCGGTTGCCAATGTTTACCGGCATCGATTCATTCGACATCAATAACCGGAATATTCCGTCAACCAAATCGCTCACGTAACAAAAACTGCGCGTTTGAGTGCCATCTCCAAAAACCGTTAAATCTTCACCGCGCAGTGCCTGTCCAACCAAACTTGGCAGCACACGTCCGTCATTCAATCGCATACGCGGTCCATAAGTATTAAAAATTCGTACAATGCGGGTTTCCACGCCGTGGAAACGATGATACGCCATAGTTATTGCCTCGCCAAACCGCTTTGCTTCATCATATACTCCGCGCGGACCAACAGGATTTACATTACCCCAGTATTCTTCCTGCTGCGGATGAACTAACGGGTCTCCATAAATTTCTGAAGTTGAGGCTAACAGCATTCTCGCTTTCTTTTCTTTAGCAAGCCCAAGCACTTTATGTGTACCCAGCGAACCAACTTTCAGCGTTTGAATAGGCAGCATCAAATAATCAATTGGGCTTGCCGGAGATGCAAAATGCAGAATATAATCCACTTCCCCGGGTACGTGTATATAATTTGTTATATCGTGCTTGACAAAAGTGAAGTCGTCATTGCCAATGAGGTGCGCGATGTTATCCGGATTGCCGGTAAGAAGATTATCGATGCAAATTACTTTGCAACCCTCTTTCAATAGTCTGTCGCAAAGGTGCGAACCAAGAAATCCTGACCCGCCGGTTACTACTGCTGTAGGTTTTTGCATAATTTATTTCCTTTTATATTTTTTGCTGCAATAATACTAATTATTGATATGCTTTTTTGCTGCAAAAAAGGCTGTTATTAAACTAAAACCCGCCGCTTCAATTTTAGAACAACCTTTTTTATTTGAATTTATCGAGTGTATAAAGCTCTAAGCATCTTGCACCGGAGGCAATTTAGCGCGATCTGCTTTACGGGGTCTTGTATAGTAATAATAATATTTGTAATAGGAGCCATAAGAACTCTTGTAAACAAAATTATTTAGAACTGTGCCAATGAAATTAATGTTATCCTGTTGAATAATTTCTAATGAACGCAGCATCAGCTCAACTTCAGTTGTGTTTGCCGAGACCACCAAAACTGTTGCATCAGCGTGACGAGCCAAAATTTCAGAGTCAGTAACTGCAACTATTGGCGGCGAATCCATCAATACATAATCATATTTTGTACGAATATCCGCGAGAAAATCACGCATTTTTTGAGATTCCAAAATTTCAGATGGATTAGGCGGAATTGTTCCTGCTGTAATATAGAATAAATCCGGAATTTCAGATTGACGAATAATTTCCTCAAATGCAACTTGCCCAAACAAATAATCAACAAGTCCCGGATAACGATTAGTCCTGAAGAACGAGTGAACTCTCGGCTTTCTTAAATCGCAGTCAACAATAATTGTTTTCTTATTGGACATTGCAAAACTGCCGGCGAGGTTTGTACAAATCAATGTCTTACCCTCGGAAGGCGCGGAGGAAGTAATCAATATTAGTTTTAATGTGTCGGTATCAACGCGGGAAAACTGCACGCGTGTTCTGAGCGCGCGGAACGATTCCGCGGGGATAGAATCAGGCTTTTTAGCCACGATGAACTCAAATTCAGATGAACCGGTTGCAAGAATTCCTTCAATCTGCGGAATCCACGCGAGTACATTAATATTCAATTTTTGAATATCATCCGGTGTCTTTATAGTGTTGTCGAAGAAATTACGTAAGAAGACATATCCAAGGGAAATAACTAATCCGAGAACAAAACCTACCCCGACAATCAGAGGTCTGTTCGGCTTTGAAGGAGCACCGGGAATTCTTGCCTGATCAATAATCAACACATTTCCCGGCTGTGATGTCTCGTTGATTAAGGCTTCCTGATACTTTTCTTCAACCAATAAAAACAATTTTTCAATTGATTCTCTGTTTCGCTGCAGACGCGCGAGTTCAATTGCAGACTTAGGCAGCAGATTAAATTTCTGTTCATAATTTTTGGCAAGATTCCCTAATTGATCGATTGATATACGCAGTGACTGAGCTTTCAGTTCTTCTTGAATGATAAGCTGTGCCAAGGAACGCAGTTCTTCCGGCGTGGTTGCAAATACACTTGTTTTTAGAACTTCAACTTTTTGTTTGAGTAATTCCTCAAGTACTTTGATTTTCTTGTCATAATCCTTAACCGCTTCATTACCGGCAGTTTGGTTTTTTAGGTTAAGATCAACAAACTCTCTGTTGATTTTAAGCTCTGCAATTTGTTTTTGCAAAGCACTCATATAATCTTCTGAAGCAACATTGTCTAAGAAAGCATTAATCTGCGGAGATTTTTCTTTCAATTCGCCGCGATATTTTTGAAGTGCTTTTTCCGAAGAACTCAGCTCAATTTTGTGCATATCGCGCTGGGATTCGAGTGTTGTAAGCTGGCTAATAAGTGAAGTTGCCTGCTGGTCCAGCGCAACAATACCGCCCTTTTCCTGAAATGCTTTTAACATTTCTTCAGCCTGGTTTAACTGTTTAAGTTTTTCTTCCCGCTGATCAATTAAGAATTGGCGGACTATTGTAAGCTGATTCCGGTTAATTTCAAGATTAACCATTTTATATACTTTACAATACGTGTTTGTTATAAGAGCAGCTTCATACTTCGAAGGCGATTCAACTGATATCTCAACAAAATCCAATCCTCTTTTTTGCGCGATATCTACCTTGCTCAAATCAATAGCCAAACTGTCAACACACGAAACTCTTGGGACTATATCCTTTTTTGATCTGGTTTTTTTATCAAGAATTATGTAAAAATTATTGGGAGAATTTGCTTTTTTAAATGTATCTATCAACGCTGAAGCCACTTTCGACCGGACTTGATAGCTTTTTATGATTTCAATTTCATTCATTAAAAAGCGGTCTCCTTGCATATCCGGCATCGCGGAAGAAAACGGGTTATCAAGGATGCTTCCTGATGGCTTTGAAATTTTCATCGAAGCAGTAGTCTTATAAATATTCAACGCCTGATACGCGTAAACTACCGCGAAAACTAAACTGGATAAGGTAATTATCAGAATAGGGAATAAATTATTCCTGAGGAGGTCAATGTTTTCTTTCAGTGATCTCGGCTGGGCTTCAATCACGTTCTTTTCGATTTTGCTCAATTGTCGCTCCTACTTTTTAGCAATAGTTATTATTAATATTGTCAAGGAAATTAAAGTCGATACTACCGAAACGGTTATGCTAATATAATCCTTAAAGTAGAATCTCGGTTCACCCGGTAATAACAAAACATCTCCAGGCTGGAGTTTAGTATCCTTGACAGCCTTGCTAATTGATTGCTCGTGCAATAATTGATTATAGTCAAACTTGATAATTTCCTGAGTTGAATCGCTTTTCAATCGCATTATTCGCACATCTTCTAAAAGTGCATCATCATTAGGACCGCCTGCATAGGAAATAGCTTCCAAAACAGAGGTATTTACAGGGAGAATATATCTACCGGGATTTCTTGCATATCCCCATACAGATATTTTCATATTTACTGCATTAGGATCTGAAAAATCATAATAAGCACCGCCCGCTTGAACCCTAGATGAAGATCCAACCCGAAGATTACTCTCTTGGGCAAACGCGCTTATTGAAAGAATAAATAGCGTAAAAACGCTAAGATGTAAAACCCTCATCACTTCCTTTTATTTAAATTAGAATCAATAAAATACGAAATTATTTATTTGTAGCAAACTGCCATTATCACAAAATTACTTTTTTACTTTTAATCTCAGCAGCCCGATTAAACCGCTCAGTCCTCCAATAGCGAGACCGGAAAGTGCCGAGAGATTGATTGCAAACCGTAATTCAGCTAACAGGTCTGCAAAAAGCCCCAAGAAGTTCCTCGCGTTTGCCAAAATTAAATACCATACTATGCCGCTTAAAATTGCTCCAGCAAGCCCGACCAGCGCGCTGTTTATCAATATCGGGGAAGCAATCATTAATCGCGAACCGCCCACGAGGCGCATTGTTTTAATCTCTTCCGCGCGTATATCAAGCAGTGTTATTGAAAAACTTGTTACTATATACATTGCTATTGCTACTAATATAATTGTAATTGTATATAGATATTTTTTCACAGCCCGCGATATGGAAATAAACTGATTATATAAGTCCATTGCAAATCCGGCTTCAGTAACTAACGGAACAGTCCGTAGTTTTTTCAAGGCATCATCAAGCCCTGTACCCTCGAGCAGTGTTTCGGAAAGTTCCACGGAATATACTGCAGGCAGCGGATTGTAGTCAAGCACTTTTCTAAAGTCCTCGCCTGTTTCTTTTAAAAACACATCTTCAGCCTCTGCTTTACTAATAAATCTATACGACTTGACAAACGAGAATTGCTTCAATGTATCTTCTGTTGCTTGATAGTTTTCCCGCGCGGCTATATCTTTTAAGTATAACTGCACGGTTAAGTTATTCGACACCTCCTTTTGTGCCCGCTTTACCGCGAGCCGCGAAACATAAGATGCCTGAACAAGAAACACGCCGATTGCCGTGGTTATTACCGACAATAAAAAATATAGTTTCGCTTTGCGAATTGTTCTAAAGCACTCGATTAAAATAAATTTCATAACTCACTCAAAAATTAGATTCATCAATCCATCGGGATATTTTCCATTCATCATTTGCAGATAAACGACTCAATTGCATATTCACCCGCCCATCAACCCGAACCACATCCGAAGGATTAAAAATAATCACCAAGTTAAATGCCCGCGCGTATTGCGCGGTATGCGTAAGCGTGTCCTCGGAAGATAATAGGATATTATTGAAGAGAAGGCTAAGCCTCTCCGCGTTTTGGAACAAACTTGATGTTACTCTCATCTCCTCCGCCCTTCCCCACGTTACATCATAGCCTAAGTCAAAATCCCTGTAAGTAAATAAAAAGTCAGCACCAAGCAATTTGCCGTAGAGTAAAGTATCTTTTGTTGTATATGCTGTTTGCAGATTCTGAAAAACACCGGCAACATCGCGCATATCTGCCAAGACTGCACTTTCTTCCCCTGAATCGAAATCAACCGCGGGGGAAAACGGGTTTTTGCACGAAACAAAGCCCATCGCGAAAAAAACTAAACCCGCGAACAGATATATTTTATTAATAATTCTCCCCTTTCAAATCGCTCCACCCGCTGCCGTTGTCCGCTTTAATATCATCCCAGGTGGAAATAACCCAAGCCGATCTATTATCGGGTATCATAGTAAAGCGCATCTGCCCATCGTATTTCATAGCTGATGCGTTTTTTCGCGGAATTTGTAGCGAGTATTGCCAAATATATTGTACGCTGTCAGCTGATATTGCTTCAGCAGTAACTTTGGTAATAGAAATGTCTATTATTTCTGTCGATGAAAGTTTGGATATAACATTGTTAAAATAACTTTCCTCAGACTTTAATGTCCATTTCGAAAAAAAGGAATATCGTGCTGTTGCTCCGGGTGTCGCAATGAAACGATAACTCTTTTGGGAATACGCGCTATCTACAAAACAGGACATATAGTCTTGCAGGTTTTTTTCTTTCAGGGAGTTAGCAATGTTTTGCACTACTAATTCCGGTGTCGCTGGAAAGGTGTAGCTCGACCGTCCCGTTATTGGTTTCTCAGGCTCCCTCGTTTGGAATATATCACATCCTGATATAAATAATAATATCGCGATGGATAGATATAGTTTCACGACTTTCTGCATATTGCAATAAACCGCGGTGATGTTTCTTCATCAAAAGGATTCCCTTCGTAGCCGGCAAGCAATTGTTGAATCGTGAATCCTGCGGATTCTAATTGATACACTAATATCTTAACCGGATAAAGTTTGACTGTTTCAGAAAACATTTTAATTGTACTGCCGGATTGAATCAGTATTTTCTTGCTCACGAATCCGTTTGTTATAGAACGAATTTGCTCGATAATTTTCAATCCCAAAATTTTTCTGCTGTATGGAACAAGACTTTTTTCAAGCACTGCTGAATTGAAGTAATCAAAAACAAATATGCCTGAATCTTGCAGGTGATTAGCAGCTGTTTCAAATATCCTGAAATTATCTGCATCCTCCGAAAAATAGCCAAACGAGGTAAATATATTGAGTACTAAATTAAATTTGCGCTCAAGATTCAAACCTATAATATTTCTTTCCAAGAAATCGACCGCGATATTTTCGGCAGCTGCTTGTTGCCGTGCTGTCTTTATTAGCAGCGGACTTAAATCAACTCCGGTAACCTTATGCCCCTGCCGGGCAAAAGCAATTGAATGCCGACCTGCTCCGCAAGCCAAATCTAAGGTTTCACAATTTAGCGGCACTTCAATTAACGCGCATATCAGTTTCGCGAAATCATCTGCTTCCGCGCTGTCGCGATGCTGATATACGCTTAAATATTCATCGGAGTTGAACCATTCTTCATACCAAGCCTTCATTCAATAGCTGACCTGTCTATAACCGCCCTGCCAATAGTAGCTTCATCACTATATTCTAAATCACCGCCAATCGGGATGCCCCGCGCGAGACGCGATACTTTAATACCCATTGGTTTGAGCATCTTATATAAGTAAAGAGATGTAGCTTCTCCTTCTGTATCAGGATTTACCGCCATAATAATTTCCTTAACTTCATCATCCCGCAAACGAACCAAGAGTTCTTTAATTTTCAAGTCCTCCGGGTGAACACCGGAAAGCGGGGAAAGTACTCCACCGATTACGTGATAAAGTCCCCGATATTCATTCGATTTTTCAATCGCCATAATATCGCTCGCGTCTTCGACTATGCAAATCTGTCCGCGTTCCCGTTTTGGCGATGAACAAATTTCGCAAACATCGTGTTCCGTGAAATTAAAACAGATAGGGCACTCGTGAATTTTCTCTTTCAGTGCCCGCACTACTGCCACAAATTGCTCAAAATCATCAGTGTTTCGGCGAAGTAAATAAAGAGTCAGCCGCTGTGCTGTTTTTCTCCCGATACCCGGGAATTTATTAAATTCATCAATCGCGGACTGCAAAGTTTGAGAAATTATCACTATTAAAATCCGGGTATTTTCATATTTGGCGGAAGCAGTCCCTTGGTAACTTTACCCATCTCATCTTCTTCCATCTTCTTTGCAGATGCCAACGCTTTGTTCACTGCAGCAACAACTAGGTCTTCAAGTAATTCCTTATCATCGGGATTAATCGCCTGCCGGTCAATCTCCACAGACAGGATTTCTTTGTTCCCGTTGGCAGTGACCTTAATCATTCCGCCTCCGGCTTCTTCACTTACTGTTTTATCACCAAGTTGTTTTTGCGCTTTCGCCATTTCATCCTGCATCTTCTGCACTTGGCGGAGCATATCGCCCATTCCGGGTTTCATAAGCATTTCCTTTTCTATAAATAAATAATTTTAGTAAATCAAATTCACAATAAATTGAAAGGTTGTTTTTAACAATTTATTAATTTTACTTCCGCAATATAATGGAATATCTGTAACTGTTTAGGTTGAAATAGAGAAATCAAAATTGCTAAAAGAGAAGGCATTGGCGAGTTCATCGAAAATATTGAATTTGTTTTTCCTTTCAGATGTCATACTTGCTCTCTAAACTGCATATCATAAAGACGTTTATAAAGTCCGCGTTCATTTTCTATTAACTCATCGTGCGTTCCGGACTGAATTATTCGTCCTTTATCAATCACGATAATTTTACTTGCCCGCCTGATTGTGCTCAACCTATGCGCGATGATAAACGTGGTTCTGTTTTCCATTAACCGCTCAATTGCCTCCTGCACTAACAATTCCGATTCATTATCTAAAGCTGAGGTTGCTTCGTCAAAAATCATTATCCGCGGGTTTTTTAAAAGTGCGCGGGCTATTGAAAGCCGCTGTCTTTGTCCGCCGGATAGTTTTACTCCTCGTTCTCCAATCATAGTTTCGTATTGTTCAGGAAATTCCATAATAAAATTATGCGCGTTTGCCATTTTAGCAGAATGTATTATGTCTTCTTTCGATGTATCGTTTAATCCGTACGCGATATTTCTTGCAATAGATTCGTTGAATAGAATTGTTTCCTGCGTTACAATTCCCATTAAACCGCGTAAATCATTAATCTCAATTTCGCGTATATCAGTTCCATCAATTGTAATAGTTCCTCCCGTCACATCATAAAACCTCGGGAGCAAGTCAACTAATGTGGATTTACCGCCGCCGCTTGGACCAACAAACGCGACCACTTCACCTTTATCAACTGAAAATGATACATCATTCAAGACCGGTTCTTCCGCATCCTCATATTGATAGGTCACGTGGGCAAACTCAATATTTTTCGAGAAAGAATTCATCCTCGCGGGATTTAGTGAATTACCGATTGAGGGAGGCGCGTCAATCAACGCGAAAACACGCGCGCCGGCTGCCGAGGCTTCCTGTATGCGGTTATTCACTCCGCTTAACTCTTTAATCGGAGGCATCATCTGGAATATTGCAAATAAAAATCCGAGAAACTCGCTCGCTTTCAGCGTGTGATCTTGCAAAACCATACTGCCGCCCTGATATATAATTACTACACCTATCAGTACGCTTAGAGTTTCTGTCAGCGGCTGGGATAGATTTCTAACACGTGTAATACGAAGCATTAACCGGAAATAGCTTTCGGTTTCGCTTTTGAATTTATTGGTTTCATAATCTTCCATCCCAAATGCTTTAACAATTTTCACCCCTGTAATTGTTTCCTGCAAAACGTTTGTTATATCCCCCATTTTTTCTTGAACAAATGTTACCTGCTTTCGCAGCCTCAAACCTAACCACGAAATAATCCCGAGTGAAATAGGTAAAATAATAAACGCGAAAAGAGTAAGCCGCCAGCTGATGCTGATAGCCAAACCCATAAATACCAAGATACTCAGCGGCTCGCGTACCATATTTAGAAATGAAGCTGAGATACTTCCCTGCATAACATTTACATCGTTAGTAATATTGGAAATTAAATTCCCTGTACGTTCATTCTTAAAAAAACTGATTGGCAGTTGATGCAAGTGAGCAAATGCATCATTCCGAATATCCCGCACCGTTCCCTGCTCCACAAACGTGAGAAAATACGCCTGAAAATAGCCAACCACATTTTTCAGCAAAAAAGTTAACATCACTAAGATGCAGATTCTTATCAATGATTCTGATTTGCTTCCACGCAAAACATAACTGTCGAATGACTCGCTGATACTCTTTTTTATATTTGAGATAAATCCGATATTATCAACGGATGACGGAATTGCCTGCCGCGTGACTTGTTTGTTGTTTGTTTCCTGAAAGAGCGTATCAAGAAGCGGAATTGTCAAATAAACAGAGGCACCGTTTAGGAATGAAAAAATAATACTGAAAAATATTGTCAGCATAATGTGTTGAAAATATTTTTTAGTATAGCCAAGTAGGCGTAAATAGATACTCATTATAATCCATATTGAGGTAATTCGGGAATATTAGTCAATCCGCAGCCGGCGGCGATTGAAATTATTCGTGTTTCATTTTTTTTCTGCAAATCATAAATATGAACGCGTGATTCTTCACCAAAGCCATCGTCATAAATAACAAAGTTGCCAATAATGTCAAAATGCTTAAATCCGGAACCTTCAATTGTTTTGAGCATCACGTTTTCTGTTAACGAGAATATATATAGCGTGGATGTCTGAGGTTTTGCAGTTTGCAATGTTGCATTATTTCGTGATACATCAATAGTGGAAAAAACCACCGCGCTTTCATCATTTGTCCATCGAATCGCGTTCATTTTTTGTTTGGATTCCTTTGCAAGGAGCTTTGGGTTTTCAACACCGCCGTGCAGAAACAGCGCGTTTTTTTCATTTGGCGTAATAGAATATTTTTCGTTGTTGGAAAGTAACTGCAATTTTGGCTTTGGAAGCGGCGGATATCCTTCTTTCGAGAAATCATACATTCTTGTTTCTTCTTTTAATCGGCTGCCATCCTGTGAAAAAACAATTTTATTTTGCGCGATATGAGAGTACATATTCGACTGAATTTTATTTATAGTAATACCAAAGGTACTGTCACTATCGCAACCGCCAACTAATTGAATGCCATCGCCAATAGAAATGGTTTTTATAGGTGCGAAAGTTCTGCCGTTCAGCAAATGCAGCTGAGCCTTTTGAAAAAACGGAAAAACGCCGCCGTGCCCTTCTTTTGCTGCTGTAATTACATATATGTATGTTCGCGAGGGATTAGCTTGAATATCAACTATTTTCCCGCGACCCCTATTTTTTAGCGGAAAATATTTATCTGCAGCAATATCATATTCATAGAGCGCGGTTTCTTTTCCTAGTTTGCCCGCGAATAAAAATCGTGTCACGGTATCCGAATAGTTTTTCAAACCGGACGATTTGTTATTCCTGTTTTTGCCGCCGCATCCTGATAGCAGCAAAGCAATAATAATTGATACTGCTAAAGATGAAAAGTAATTCATAGGTTCACGATTCTATACAAACTGCCAGCTGGATAATGAGTTTTTTTCTTTATGGTTATGACTCATTACAATTTAATAAATTACCGGCATACCTAATAATATCCTGCCGGAATTGGCGATGTTTTTACTAATATGCTCCAAATTCTTATAGTATTTGAATCCTCTGCATCCAATTTTCATCACGCGGTTCTCCGCGCATAGTTGAATGCAAAAGCATATAATCAGAAAATCCTGCCAGGTTAGCAAACACGAAAATAACTCCTCCTTCAATCTGATTATAGTTCCATATTTCATAAGGTTTTTTGTCAACCTCATTCGGAAATCGTTCAATTTCACTTGGTTCGCCATACAATATATATATTCTCCCGCGGTCAGTTAACCACCCTTTTTTCTTCAAAGCAGTAAATTTTTCATTTGAATATGCAACTCGCCGGAAATACTCGTTCTTATATTCATTAATTTTTGTTTCCGGTGTTTTATCCCGCGCTAACCAAAATGAATACAAGAATTTTCTTTTTGCTTCCGCACCGGCTAATTTATCCCATTTTTGAATTTCTTCACGCCCTGCAATATACTTTGACCGTGCAAACACTTCATCTAATTCATCCTCATTGTAAACACCAAACTCTGAAGCCATATAGTCATCTTCGCCTATTACCGATGTCCTGACAAATGTTTTTTCGGGTGAATAGATAAATATTTTCTTTGACTGCACCCTTGCAATTTTCTTAATAGAGTCAACCAAGATGATTGTAAAAGTGTAAGAGCCCGGACTTAGCTTGGATACGTTCATAAAACCGGTTTGCACGATATTATCCTGCATACGCGGAATCAATATTGTTTTCTTCAGCACCGGATTATTCCGCGCGTCAAAAATAACAGTTTCCATTTTAAGTTCAGATACGCCGATATTGCTCATCAAATTATAGAGTTCGCAATAATAAAAAACAACCGGCAATCTTGTGCCATAAACCAAACCGGGGTTTGGAGTCACTTCAAACGTGTTTTTGTAAAAAAGTGAGGTTGTATCTGTTGACTCAAGTATTTGGTCGGCTAATTCAATCCCGCTAATGAAGAATTCCCGTGAATTAAATGCCGGAACTGTAACAATAAGTTTTGAAGTATCCGAAATTACATCCGTATTATTCCTATCAATCAAGTATGCTAACAGGATATATTTACCCGGTTTGACAAAATATTTAAGCTGTCCAGCCAAACTTCTATGCACGGATGAGTCTTCAGCTATTTTCGAATCTATCTTATATGATTTTGAAAATATCTGCTTGTTACTTGTATCATTCAGTACAACAGCCAAACACGCGTTAACAAATTCAAATCTGTTGGTTATCTGCCTGCTTGCAGGGTACAGGTTATAGTAGAGTTCCAAGCGGGAAAGTGAGTCGCCGGACGAGAAACAGGCATAGTCAATACTAATATCAATTTTATTCTGCGCGTAGCCGGTAAGCTGAAAAAAAACTAAAGTAAGAAAAAATTTTATCGCGTTGGTCATTTTTTTATACACAACATAGCTCTGCTTTTCCCGCAGGGATACCGCAATGGACTTTTAATCATATTTTGTCACAGATGGTCTTGTCCTTAATACCCGTTATTTCGGCAAATATTTTCAACTTTTTTTTGTTGATGTCAGTTAATTATCTCCTGTAATTACTCAGCCACTTAATAAATAGCATAACTGTAATTGTTTAAAACGAGTATTTTTTGTTTCCCGATAGGGAATAAATGTTTGTAGAAATTGCGCAAAACCAAGATCACGATTTCCCGTACGGGAATATATGTTTCGATATTGACACAAAAAACAACATAGATTTCCTAACGGAAAAACGGGATCGGGTTTTGTTTATGTTCTACAAACCTCAATCTCCTAACGGAGAATTGTTAGAGTACCTAAACAGTTACAAAAAAAGAATTAATATGCAAAAAGGCGTTTATCGGAGACCCCTAGCTTAATCGTGAATATATGATTTGCATCAAAATACCTTGTTGTTCTATATCCATAATCCACTGTTATTTTAATTCCGGCATCAATATTTACACCTATACCGTAAGTCGCGCCGTAAAGTTTTTCATCATCACTCTTTGCCTGCGGTATGAATGAATAACCGCAGCGGGCATAGAACATATCCATAAAGCCTAACTCACCGCCAACTTTATATTCATCGTTAAGATAATTATTGTCCTGATATGTAGTTGTTACTAAACCGCTGAATTCATTGTTTAACTTACCTTCATAAGAAAGACCGATTTCTAACTGTGAAGGAAGATCAAATCCCGCTGCCACAATTTGATAAAACTGTGTCCCGCGTGATGAAGTTGCTTCAACAGCATTACGTAGTAGATCAGGTCCATCAAACGTCATTTGGGCACCTAAGTTTTTCACCACCATACCAAGACGAAATCCTTCAATATCCGCGAAGTTCGAATATTGAACACCGGCATCAAAAGCCATACCGGTCGCGCTAAGGCGCACGATCTTCTCGGATACCAATTTTGCGGTAGCCCCTACGCGAATGCGGTCGGTTAAATTATTGGAATAGGTTAAACCTATTGTCACGTAAGTCGGTTTATATGTAGAACCGTCACCGCTTGGATTTTCAACCGTGGTAACAGGAATCTCGCCAAAGTTTAGCGACTTAATACTAAAACCAATGGCACCAAGCTCTTCCATTCTTGCTGTCACAGCCGCGTAAGAGACATCCAAGTCGGCTATATACGACATCTGCGAGAACAAAACTTCAGTTTTTTCGGTGGCTCCTATTAGTCCCGCGGGATTGTAATAGATAGCTTCTGCACCGGTAAAACCTGGAATATAACTGCCGTTCAAAGCCAAACCGCGCGCGCCAACAGGAATAAGCAGTTCTTGCGCGCCAGCGGTACCGTTTCTTTTTCCGCCGCCGGCTAAGGTAATATCCAAACTTGCAGCAAGGAGCATTACCATACTTAAAATTACTAATAAACTTTTTTTCATCTTCAAATCTCCGTTATAGATTTTATAAACTTTATGATACTAATACCGTTATAAACGGTCTATGTATGGTGTTTCTTGAATAATCGCTATCTTCAGAACTTTTGTCCCGATGCCCGGAATCTCAATGTATGCAAGGAACATTCCGCTCGCGACCGGTATATTATCTTCATTTAGCAAATTCCAATCAACAAACGGAGAAGTGCTGTTCTTATCGATACGCTTCACAAAAACACCCGCCACCGTGTATAAACGGATAATTGCTGTATTTGGTAAATTAGTAAACCTCACCCAGCGCGAATACTTGTCACGCTCTAAAGAGTGCGCTCCAAAATACGGATTAGGAAAAACGGATATTCTGTCCATTGTCGATTTCCCAAGAGCTGCATCATTTTTTTTCGGTTTTGTCGCGGTAAAGGAAAATACATCGCTTGGTTTTACCGGTTTCCAAGTATTAATTCGTACAATCGTTCCTGGTGTTGGCAGACTTCCAAGCAAATGAGTCGCGATGGTTAGGCTGGAAATCGGATATTCCGTATTTTTATCTGTTGTTCTGCAATTTGGCATTCCCAACACGGGATCAGTATATGATGCAGTATCCTGCCAAAAATACATTTCTTCATAAATTGCTGAATCTTGCACTAATCTCTGTTTGTTTATATAAGAACCTGTCCACATTGAATCAAAGACGCCTTTCCCCGTTATAGGGTCGTGTTGACCGGCTCCCAATGCTAATGTATCACTAACCTTTACATACATCCTTTTACTCTTGATAAAGTTCCAAGCCTGCAAAGGAACTCTGTTATATCCAACAGGATTTTGTTTGGTTATTATTGTTTTTAACGGACTTTTATTACTAAAAGTATAAAATCCGCTTCCTCCGTTATCGCCATTAGAGGTGTCAGTAAATCGTATTTCATAATCATCCTCTCCGGCATTTAGATTCAAATTCTGTATCGAAGACACACCTCCGGCTATCGCGGCAAGCCACCAGCTGCGTGAATTTGTCGTAGTTGAGGATCCAAATACATTGATTCCGCTTCTTGGAACAAGCGGAGCAATATTTCCAACTGGTGTAACATTTTTACCGCCATCTTTAACCATAGCCACCTCTTTAATTTTATCAGTTCCTGAAGGATTTCCTACTTTAATATAGAAACCGTCAATTACCTTTGAATTTAAAGAGAAATCAAAGCCTGAAGCCACATAAGATGAATTGTTTATAACTTCAAATGCTTGGTTATGAAGTAAAGTGTCACCTGTTGTTTTATTTCTAAGATTCCACTTCAATGCAGAGGTCGTTCCTGTCATAAATACTTCATAATCGTGACCCGTCAAAGCGTCTGGATCAACAACCTTGACTGCAACCACGCAATCACTTGAAGAATTTTTTGTTACAGAAATGAAGTCACCTGAATTATAACTAAATGACTCTCCAACAGATAGAGATTGAGGTATAATAGTTATAGGTTTATGCGTTGTCATCAAAATTTTAGGGCTGCCATTCGGGCAATATGCATAAGCAACTACACCAAAATAATATGGCGACCCATTGTTTAATTGCTGGTTAGTTAATTGATCAATTGATATTTCTAACGAGCGTCGTAACCCTGCATCAGAGCCATTAACAATCGGAAGCAGTACATTCTCACCTTGTACAGATTGATAGTCAAGAACTTTACCTACACCATTAGCTATATCGTAAGTAGCTAATAACTGAGGATTTGCTCCTGTTTCATCCTGATATTGATAAATAAGATACCCTTCAAAGTTATAAGTAGTGTCAGTTAAACCTTTACCGCCCAAAAGAGGATCATAGGCTTCATAAGATTCAGCATTTGCATCCCAGTACAAGTTAATTTTGCGGTCAAGTGCTGCAAATTTAACGTCCGGAAAAGAAGGAGGCTGAACTAAGTTAAGGAATGAATTAAAAATAACTTATACCAGATAAGGAGTGAAAGAATAATTCCATTTTGGCAAGAATTCAGCAAATACAACTGGTGAATTTTCAAGAAATTCATTTGATGCTTTTTTGCCGGTAGTATATAATTTCTCG
>CAIYTF010000119.1 GCA_903929035.1 uncultured Ignavibacteriales bacterium | reverse complement strand
CGAGAAATTATATACTACCGGCAAAAAAGCATCAAATGAATTTCTTGAAAATTCACCAGTTGTATTTGCTGAATTCTTGCCAAAATGGAATTATTCTTTCACTCCTTATCTGGTATAAGTTATTTTTAATTCATTCCTTAGTAGAAAGTATCAATTGGCATAGTTTCTTGTTTTATAATTATCGTGTTATCGGTTTAACTTTATGATATGGAAAGCAGCACTTGCTTTATCGTGGCTAATCATATTTTCACCGCGGCTATTGTATTCGCAGGAGAATAATTTTCAAATAGTCCGGCTCAAATATAACGGGGGAAGCGATTGGTATAACGACCCTTCCGCTGAGGTGAATTTATTAAAGTATATAGGTTTGCATACCGGAATAAAAGTAAATCCGGAGTATAAATACGCGGATGTTTCTTCCGATGAAATTTTCTCGTATCCATTCCTCTTTTTGACAGGTCACGGGAATATCAATTTTTCCGATGGTGATGTGGATAGGCTGCGAAAGTATGCCGAAAATGGCGGATTTCTTTATATTGATGACGATTACGGTCTTGATAAGGCGGTAAGAAGAGAACTTAAAAGAATATTTCCAGATAAACCCCTTGTTGAGCTGCCTTTTAATTACCCCTTATACCATATTCTATATGATTTTCCGGCAGGACCGCCCAAAACTCACGAACACGATGGGAAACTGCCGCGTGGATTCGGAATATTTAACGGGAACAGACTTGTAGTGTATTACACCTATGAATCAAATCCCAGCGATGGCTGGGCTGACCCTGATGTTCATCACGATAGTGAAGAAAAGCGGATAGAAGCTCTGAAATTCGGGGTTAATATTGTACTGTTCGCGTTCACACGATAAGTCATACCAGAACAATGTTAAACACGAACAATCAGAAAATATTTTTTAAAGGTCCTTCCATAATATTCCATCGGTCAATTCAGGGAGACCCTAATTAATAAACATCCTAATTTTTTCAAGAAGCTCCGCGCGTTTATATGGTTTCGCGAGATATTCATTGCATCCTGCTTCAATGGACCGTTTATGGTCGCCGGGAAGCGCGTGACCGGTCAATGCTATAATCGGTATGTTCGGATTTATGTTACCCTCCCTAATATTTTTAGTTAATTCGAGTCCGTTCATTGCTTTTTGAAGAGAAATATCCATAAGTATTAAATCAAACGACATAGATTGGAATAGTTTTGAAGCGGCTAACGCGTCCGGAGCAATTTCCAGATCAAATTTATTTTTTAGAATTGTCTCAACAACTAATTGATTTACGCGATCATCTTCCACCAAAAGAACTACAGGTTTTTTTCCTGAAATTGTTTTAGGTGGTTGGACTTTAACTCTTTCGTCCAGATCAGGCTTTTTAGATTGCAGGGCATTAACCGGATTTTCGAAACAGATTGTAAATACTGTTCCCTTACCTTTTTGGCTTGTAACAGAAATGGAGGCTCCATTTAACTCAAGCAGTTTTCGCGTGATAGGAAGCCCAAGACCTAAGCCTTCATAAGGTCTGCTAAATCCGCTAACTTCCTGCGAATATGGATCAAACAGCCGAACGAGATATTCTTCGGAAATGCCGATTCCGGTATCACTGATTTTTATGTAAAGGTTTTTTTGTTGATCCGAATAAAGTGAAATATCGATTGAACCTTCTTCAGTAAATTTCACGGCATTATCAATTAAGTTTTCTAATGCTAAGTATAACGCGCTATGATCCGCGAAAATATTAACATCATCTGTTGCACAAGTAAAATTTATTTTGATAAATTGTTTTGCCGCCCGGGGGATATACTTTGCAATAAGAGTCTGCAGAACATCTTTCAATGAAATAGAAACCTTATTACTCGGGTACTCCTCAACCTGCAGACGCGAGAAATTCAGGATTTGATCTACTGTTTTTATTAATCGCCCGGTAGATTTTTCAAGCGATGTGAAGAATCTATCGTCTTCTTTTTCTGCAAATTGAATAAACTTATCGTGTATAATTTCTGTCATCCCGAGAATACCATTTAAAGGAGTTCGTATTTCGTGAGAAATGTTAGCGATAAAAGCATCTTTCAATTTGTTGGCAACCTCAGCTTTTTCTTTAGCCTCAAGCAGCTCGTTAATCAGTTGTTTTTTTTCAGTTACTTCCTCCTTAATTGCCAGATAATGAATAATGTTTCCTTTATCATCAACAATCGGGCAAATAGAGGAAGATTCCCAATATAGCTCGCCGTTTTTCTTTTTATTGTGGAATTCACCGCTCCATTCCTTTCCTGAAGAAATTGTCTCCCACATCGTTTTTTTCTCTTCTTCAGTATTATCTCCGGCACTAAATAATAACTCCACGCTTTGTCCAAGTAAGTCTTCAAGGGAATACCCTGTTATTTCTAGTGTTTTCCGGTTGACATATTCAATATTCCCTGAAGTATCCGTAATCATAACTGAAATAGGGCTTTGTTGAACTGCCTTAGAAAGCCGGCAAAGTTCTTTCTCCGCGTGCTTACGTTCGGTGATGTCGCGAACGAATCCAAAGAACCATCCGCCGTTTATATCCTTGAATTGAACACAGGCTTCAACAGGATAAATGCTTCCATCTTTGCGGCGATGCCGCGTTTCAAAGCGGGACTCGCCCTGCTTAACGATATGTTGAATACGGATAGCTGTATCATCGGCGGTTTCGGTATCATCTAATTCGGAAATATGCTTACCTTTCAGTTCCTCGGGGCTGTATCCGCTCATTTGGCAATAGGCATCATTTACTTCTATTAAGTACCCTCGTGTATCAGTGATCCAAAAACCGTCCATTGCTGTCTGCAGGATTGCCTTATGCTGTTCATCGTTCATATAGAATGATGAATCTTCAATCACGTTAATAATTGTTCCATCGGGAAGGCGGGATATTTTTACTCCATTCGGAGAAGCATTAATAATATTTTCGAATAACCGGCTTGTTTCCCGTAATTCATCGATAGTTTTTTTATGCTGTAAGAATACACGAATTCTTGCCAGCAAATCATTCGGCTGAATCTGTTTGCAGATGAAGTCAAACGCGCCTGCCTCAAGACCAATAGCCTGTTCCTCCGGCGTGTATTCCATTGCAGATATTAATACAACATATAAATCCTTAGTCGCTGAATCAGCGCGAAGCAATTTAAGGGTTTCAATACCGTCAATACCGGGCAATCTCACATCAAGAAGCACCAGATCCGGTTTTTCCTTTGCCGCTAAAATTAAACATTCTTCTCCGGAAGAGCCAAACACTACCTTATAACCGGCAGAGCCTATAGTTCTGGATAAGACAAGCCGCTTTAGAACATCGTCATCAACAACTAATATTTTTTCCAACATTTCACCAAAAAAATTAGTAACTACTTTAGTCTCCTGAAATCAAGAAAATATACGGTACTGATATTATGTCCCAAAGGGACTAAATTTGAATAACCGTGAGTAACAACTCACGGGAGTATGATAAAAAGCATCTATGTCCCCGAAGGGGCAAATTCACGCCGCGTAGTTAGTTCGCCCCCCTTTGGGGACGTTATTTGTTTGGGCTT
>CAIYTF010000118.1 GCA_903929035.1 uncultured Ignavibacteriales bacterium | reverse complement strand
GGGGGGGGGGCAAATTCACGCCGCGTAGTTAGTTCGCCTCCATCGGGGACGTTATTTGTTTGGGCTTACTTTTCCGTTATTTTTAAAATGTATCTGCTTCGTGTAAAAGCCAGCTCCTCCGTAAAGAACAATGCATAGAATACTTACTATCAAATTGTTCGCGAGAGTACCGGCGGCAAATAATAATACCGCGGAAATAGTTAGAAACCATATATCTGCTTTCCGGTAAATAATATGAATCTTATCTCGTGATAAGAAATATAGATATCCAACAGGTGCAAAATAGCTTATGAGCGTGGCTAATCCTGCGCCTTTTAGTCCATATAAAGGAATTAGCAATAAATTTAACGCGATATTTACAGAGGCTGAAATTAAATCTGCCGCGAGAAAATAGGAGCTTTTTCCGCGTATATATGGGTAAATAGAGTAAAAGTAGATCATCCCGTTAAAAAAGTAGGCAATCAGCACGTAGGGTAAAATTATCATTCCATCTTTATAGGATTGATTGAACAAGTAAGTAGTTGAACTTAATTTCAAACTAAATATGACAGGAACAAGCAGCCCTGCCGCGAGAACAATTCCTAGTCCCATAAAAATAAATTTGGAGAATACTTTCCCAAAATGTTCTTCGTAAGAACCTTCTTTCACTTTAATGATAGCGTGCGGTGTCCACGCTGCGCGGAAAGCGATTATATACGTGTACATAACGGCGGCAATTTTGTAAAAGAAGCTATAAACGCCTACTACTGCCGAGTCAAAATATTGGTTCAGTATAAAACGGTCCGCGGCATCTGTAATAACTACAAGCAGCCCAGCGATGATTAACGGAATTGTGAACTTTGCCATAATTCCGGCACCGGTATATTGTTTTTTTATGGTTATTAACCCGCGCGCGACAGGAAGCAAAAATATGTCGGTAATAACAAATGCAGCAGCCTGAGCAAGCACCAGCCCAATCAATCCGAGATTATAACAGACAATGAAAATCACAGAAAGGAAGATGTTAATTACCGCGTTTATAGAGGAATAAAGAATTACTTTCCCTGCCTCCTCTTTTGTTTTGCTAAGCTGCTGCACTAACGCGAATAAACCTTCGTAGAAAAAAGAAACGGACAGCAATTTGATTACAATATCGAATGATTTGTCACCTCTCAACCAAACAGAAATAATTGGCGCGCAAAAAAAACATAACAATCCCATAAGTGCCGAGCCGGAAATGAGCCACAAGCCAAGAAAAGAAAACACTTCCTTTTTATGGGTTTCGGTTTTTGCTTCGATAAAAAATTTTGAGAATGCGCCAAGTATGCCGCCCTGAAACAATGATACGCTGAAAATATAACCGGCTGACAGCATAGAATAATAACCATAGTCCTCCCGGGAGATGTAATGTGTAAGCAAAGGCAAAAGAAAAAAACCGGCACCCCGCAGGAAAATATTGGCGGCAGCATAAACCACGGTATTTTTAACTATTGAAGTGCTTTTATTTATTTTTGCTTCTAACATAACATTTGCGGTTTTCGCATCTTCGCGATTGTCTGAATAACCGATTTAAGGATTATGCTGATTACACGGATTTTTCTAATTATAGACAGTTAGATGGAATTCTTTCGGTAAATTATTATCACCAATATGCAAATAATTTTTAAGAAATGAAAATGAGTTTTTGTTTCGATGTGCACGCGGGGGAGATACAGAGCAGCTCAACAACTTCTCACGCGAAGATAATATCAAGCTGTTTCAAAAAATCCTTGCATCCTTTAATCCTGTAAATCGTGATTCAGACAATTTGATTTTGAAAAAATCAAAACTATGCGTAATTTGAAAATTGTCCAGAAATAACATTAACACTTTTTCAGGTGAAAACTAAAAGAAATTCGCCGATATTTATTAATCCGGAAAAGCTATTACTTAGGAAATAACTTATTTAAATCATTATTGCAGAGAAATTGAATGCATCATCCATTAGAAGTGCAGTTTGATAAACGCGCCGCGTTTATACATAACAATATACGCGAGGCAATCCACACTGCTGTTGCAGAAATTTTTTTTGAAAATCGTTATTCAAATCACGTGCTTGAACGCCTGCTTAAATCCAATAAAAAATGGGGCGGACGCGACCGCCGGTTGATTGCCGAAACGGTTTTTGATATTACCCGCTATTGGCGGCTTCTTTTAGAAGTATTTGATGAATACGGATACCCCGACAAAGCATCAATTGAACATATTACATCGTTTTATTTTTTCCTGAAAGGGGTGGAATCTGAAAGGGAACGCGGTTATAAGAAAGAAATGCAGCGGTTTCACACTCTGCTGCAAAACAGGGTAAGCCGCGAATCGATACCCGATTTCTTTGATAAATACGCGGAGAAACAATTAGGAACTCGTTGGGAGAAAGAACTTGTAGCAATGAACCAGCCCGCGGATGTATATCTACGCGTGAACACGCTGCTTGCAGCTAAAAAAGAACTGATAATAAAATTAGAGAAAGAAGAAATCACCGCTGAACCGGTTGATGAATTGCCTGATGCGCTCAAATTGACATCGCGAAAGAATTTGTTTTTGTCGGAAGCCTTCCGCGCAGGGCTGTTCGAGATTCAGGAAGCCTCAAGCCAAATGGTAGCACCGTTTATGGAGCTTTCAAGCGGGATGCGGGTTGTTGACGCTTGTGCCGGCGGCGGCGGAAAGTCTCTGCATATTGCTTCTATTATGAAAAATACAGGGCGTATCATTTCAATGGATACGGAAAAATGGAAATTAGAGGAGCTTTCCAAACGGGCGAAACGAAACAAAATATCTAATATTGAAACTCGTGTTATCGAATCAATGAAAACGATAAAGCGGCTTGCCGGTTCCGCCGATAGAGTATTGCTGGATGCTCCTTGCTCAGGTTCAGGTGTTATCAGAAGAAATCCTGATACAAAATGGAAATTGAATGCCGAAATGATGCAGCGTTTAAAGGATACTCAAAAAACTATTCTCCTGAAATACTCCCAAATGGTTAAACCGGGGGGACTTATAGTTTATTCAACGTGCAGTTTTTTCCCGGAAGAAAATAATTTACAAGTAGAATATTTCCTGAAAGAAAATCCTCTCTATACATTAGTGGAAGAAATGAATATTTATCCGTCAGACTCGGGTTTTGACGGTTTTTATATGGCAAAAATAGCCCGAAAATTGTAGAATACTCATCCTCGAAAAAAAATTATACAAGCGGTGGTTTTCATAAGAAAATCCCGCTCCGCGGCAGCTCATAAAATTAAAAAAAATTAACCATTCCCCAACTGATTTTGCCATTTTTTTGATGCAAAAAAAGTGCGAAAACAGCTCAAATTCCAACAAAATATCTTCAAAACAACAATCCCGAAATAAAAAGAAAAATATTTTAAAAATAATTTGACTTAGCACGTTTAAACTGCTAATTTTGCCTGTGGAGAAAAGTGGAAGTTTAGCCCACAGAATGGAGTATAGTGTTGCTTAAAGGCAATTTCAGACATACAATTGATAAAAAAGGGCGAATCATCGTTCCATCGAAGCTGAAACGCGCAATTTCGGAAGCCGCGGAGGTTGCCGTAATTATGCTTCCGGGTAAGAATCATTGTATCGAATTGTATCCAAAAGATGTCTGGAGTAAGATAGAAGAAAACATTGCCAGGTTAAACAGCAATGATCCTGAAGTCCTGAAGGTAATTCGTTTTTATGCTCATAACGCCCACGAAGAAGTACTTGATTCACAAGGCAGAATTTTGATTCCGGCGCACCTGAGAGAATATGCCCGCATAGAGTTAGAGAAAGAAATTATTATTACAGGTACGGTGCGTTATATAGAAGTATGGAATCCGGAAGCAATGGCTAAAGTAGCCGGTAACGATAGAGATGAAATTGACACGATAACAGCAAGACTTCCTCAATGGAATTATTAACTAATTATCACATACCTGTTTTAGCGGAAGAAGTGAAAAATTGCTTGCTGCAGGAAAGACATTCCGGGACATTTTTTGACGGGACGGTTGGATTTGGCGGGCACGCTGAAGTATTGCTTTCCGGATTAGATGAAAAAGCAATCTATACAGGAACGGATGTTGATGATACAGCATTCAAATACTCAACTGAAAAGTTTCTAAACGAGAGCCGGTTTCGCGGGTATCAATATAATTTTACGAAAATCAATGCTGTGGCGAATATTGAAGGTATTGAAGGATATGACGGAATTATTGCAGACTTGGGTGTTTCCTCCTTTCAATTAGATGATGCTAGCGCGGGGTTTACTTTCAGGGAAGATGCGCCGCTTGATATGCGTATGCAGAAAACTTTGAGTAAAACTGCTGCCGACATAGTGAATAAATATAAGGAAGAAGAACTTTCTCATATATTTTTCACTTACGGCGAAGAAAGAGCATCGCGAAAAATTTCGAAGTTCATAGTTGAACAGCGGGAACGTAAGGCATTTGCAACTACAGGTGACTTGCTTGAGATTATTAGAAAAGTCGCGCCGGTGCCTTATATAAATAAAACAGCACAGCGTGTTTTTCAGGCACTGCGAATAGCAGTAAATGATGAATTGGAAAATCTGAAGATATTTTTGGATAGAGCAATCCCGCTGCTTAACCGCGGCGGACGAATTGCAGTTATTTCTTTTCATTCGCTTGAAGACAGGATAGTTAAAGATGTATTTAAATATGAAGAGAAATCTTGTGTATGCGCTCCCGGCATACCAATATGTGTTTGCGGAAAGGTGCAGCGGCTGAAAGTAATTACTAAAAAACCGGTTACTGCATCCGGTGCCGAATTAAAAATAAACCGCAGATCGAGAAGCGCGAAACTGCGTGTAGCAGAGCGGATATGAAACAGCCTCAGAAAAGAAATCGTTTCTTTATTCCGTTAGTATTTCTGTCATTATTTATGATGACAATCGGCTATTTGTCTCTTAAACTTATGAACGAGCATTTAGAGACAGAAAAAATAGAAAAAGAAAAAACGCTTAACGCGTTGTTAGATGATAACAAGGAATTTCTCAACGTGAAAATTCCGTTACTTGAAAAAGAAAAACGAATAGATTCAATAGCAAGAGCAAATTTAGGTTTAATGAAAAATGAAAGCTCTGCAGGGCATATTACAGTTTTGAAGAGCGCGATGCTGACCGTGCCGGTTTCCGGAGCAAAACATTGAATGACTCGCGTCTTCTTGGTTTTGCCAGCGTTACTTTAGTAATAGCATTTCTGCTTTCGTGGAGGCTCTACTCCATTCAGGTTATACAGCACGATGAATTACTATATCAGGCTCAACGCCGTCAGTTTGGGGAAGAATTACTTCCTTCAGGCAGAGGTATGATTTATGACCGGTCAATGACTGTACTCGCGTATTCCAAGCCATATACTGCATTTTATGTATCTGTAAAGCAGGCAAATAAAACGTCTGAAAAAATAATTAAGAGTTTCGCTAAAGTAACAGGAAAATCTCCTGAACACTATCGCGGTTTCTTTTCAACCAGAGAATCGCGCATTATATTAGAAAAAACAACAGGCGATATCGCGCTGCAATTAAAAGCTATTAATTATGATGGTTTGTCTTACCAAGAGGAACCACAAAGAATTTATCCTTATAATACACTTGCAGCTCATATACTTGGCTACACTGATAAAAAATCATTTTGCGGAATGGACGGAATTGAAAAGGAATGCGATACAATTCTAAAAGGGGCTGCCGGAAAACGCACTATTTTGCGGGACCCTATGGGTAATATGATTGCATCATTAGAAGATGAGGCGGTACAAGCCAATCCGGGCGATAATGTAATATTGACTATTGATAAAAATATTCAGGAAACACTTGAAGAAGAATTGGGAAAAACTGTTACCGAGTTTGATGCTAAATCGGGATGCGGAATAATAATGAATCCCCAAAACGGAGAAATTATTGCAATTGCAAATGTGCGGACTTACAACCCTAATTCTTATGGTTCATACCCTGATAGCATTAGAAGAAATTTATGTATATCTGATATGTATGAACCCGGTTCCACGTTTAAAGGTATTACACTTACATCTCTGATAGAAAAGAATTTAGTCCGGGAAAGTGAAGTTATTCCTGTTAACGGCGGTGTTTATAAATTGCCGGGCATAACAATTACTGATTCTCACGGCGCGAATGAATTATCGGTTGAAGATGTATTTGCTCATTCAAGCAATATCGGGATGGCAAAACTTTCAACCCGCATAAGTAAAGATGAATTGTACAAGTATATAAGGGCATTCGGGTTTGGCAGTCAGACACAAGTTGAATTACCTGCTGAAGCCAATGGCGGACTTGATATTCCCGGGAAATGGGACAGGGTACAAAACTACACAATAGCCTATGGATACGGTGTGCTTGTTACACCCTTACAAATGGTTTCCGCTTATTCTGCTATGATTAACGGGGGTACTTTATATCAGCCTCATATCATTAAGAAAATTGTAACTCCTTCCGGTGATTTAGTTAAGGACAATATACCCGTTGCTATTCGAAGAGTTATATCGCGGGAAACCTCTGATAGAATGAAAAAACTATGTGTTAGAGTAATTGAACAGGGGACAGGGGAGTTAGCCAAAATCAATGGTGTTGAAGTTGGGGGAAAAACGGGAACAGCGCGGATTTTAGTGAATAAAGTTTATTCCAATAAAGAGTATAATGCTTCTTTTATCGGATTCTTTCCAGCATCAAAACCGAAATATATCGGTATAATATTAGTTAAGTCACCAAGGAGCAATATTTTTGGCGGAAGTGTCGCTGCTCCTGCTTTTAAACGGGTTGCATTGAAAATTATCGCGGGAGATTCGGAACTTAAAGGTTTACTGAAAAGCAATAAGGGGGATTCTAAAATTGCAGAAACCCCTCAAGTATTTCGGCAAGTTTCTCCTGTTTCAACAAATCCGATACAGCCTGCTCCGGTAAAGCTCGCGGCAAATATGAAGATTGATCCGCTAACAATGCCTGATCTAACAGAACTTTCCATTCGCGATGCGGTTTTTATTGCCAAGAAACTTAATCTGCAATATAGAATTAGCGGTTACGGGAAAGTTCTATCCCAAAGTATTGATGCAGGCAGGCGAATAAGAAAAGGGGAAGTATGCTTTATCAAAGGTATCAGTCAATCTGATATGGGAAGGTTTTGAGGTTTTATAGATGGAGTTAACAGCACTTATTAATAGTTTGCACGTTATTCAGGTATCGGGAGAAGTTGAACGTAAGGACATTTCTTCAATCGTAAGCGATTCTCGGAAAGTGAAAAAAGGCTGCCTGTTTGTCGCGGTCAAGGGCTTAACCACCGATGGTCATAACTATGTTTTGGATGCTGTATCAAAAGGTGCTATTACAGTTGTACTTGATAAGGATATTTATCCTGAAGAAATATTCCTGCATAGAAATACGGTAAAAATATTTGTTAAAGATTCGCGTATAGCATTGGCAGAGCTTTCTCATTACTTTTATAAGGAGCCTTCATTTAGTTTGGAGCTTATCGGTATCACGGGTACGAATGGAAAAACAACAACTGCCTGGTTACTAAGATACATTTTGCAATATGCAGGACATAAAACAGGGATGGTTGGCACGATAGCCAATTATATTGATCACGAGCCAATCCCTGCATCGCTCACCACTCCTGAATCAAACGATTTATGCGAGATGTTGTATAATATGAAGATGCACGGCTGTGAATATGCCGCTATGGAAGTATCCTCACACGCGCTCGCGCTGAATAGAGTGTATGGTCTTCATTTTGCAAGCGCGATATTTACTAATCTGACATTAGATCATTTAGACTTTCACCATACTCTGGAAAAATACCGTGAAGCAAAGAAGGTTTTATTTGATACACTTTCAAATACATCGTTCGCGGTGATTAATGCTGATGACCCAAATTCAGTTTATATGGTTAAGGATTGTCAGGCAGAAGTTTATACTTATGGAATGAAACAAGATTCGGATTTCAGAATAAAAGATTTACAATTTAATCTTTCCGCATCTGAATTTGTAATTGAATATAACAAGATTGATTACCCCATCGCGGCAAAGCTTGTTGGTACATTTAACGCGTCTAATATTACCGCGGCATTCGCGGCTGCATTCCTGCACGGTATTCCTGTTGAAAGCATTCTTAGCGCGATTGCCGGTGCAGAGCCGGCTCCGGGCAGATTTGAATTATATACCAAAGGGGAGAAATCGGTAATAATAGATTACTCGCACACTCCGGATAGTTTGGAAAAAACCTTGCAAAATATTCGGGTGATAGTAGGAACATCTAAACCGGTAGTAACAGTTTTCGGATGCGGCGGCAATCGGGATAAATCTAAACGACCACTTATGGGAAAAATCGCTTCCGAACTTAGTGATTCAGTTGTTATTACAAGTGATAATCCAAGGAATGAAGATCCTTCGATAATTATAGATGAAATAGTGTCCGGTATTTCTAAACAAAATTATAAGGTTATAGAAAAACGCGAAGAAGCAATAGCAGATGCTATTATTAACTCGCCGGCAAATGCAGTAATATTATTAGCGGGCAAAGGTCACGAAGACTACCAGATAATTGGGGAGACAAAAATTCATCTTTCGGATAAAGAAGAAGCACTTGCAGCTTTGAACATTAAGGAGCCTGTTATATGAAACAAATTTTTCTTAATCGCGGGGATTTGCAAGACTTACCGGGAGTTGAACTGCAAAATGTTCCTGTCGCGATAGAAATTACCAAGATATCAACGGATACGCGGACGATAGAAAAAGGCAGCCTTTTTGTCGCGATAGAAGGAGATAACTTTGACGGGCATAAGTTCATAAATGAGGCTTTCAAAAAAGGAGCGGCTCTCGCTATTGTTTCGAAACAAAAATATGCCTCATTAAAAATATCAAAAGCAGCTATTCTCATTGTTGATGATACAATTAGCGCGCTTGGTCAATTAGCCGCGATGTGGCGGAATAAGTTTACCGGTTCGGTGATTTGCATCACCGGTTCAAACGGCAAAACAGGCACTAAGGAATTTCTCTATTCAATTCTTAAAGAGAAATATCCTGCTGTTGCCACTGCCAAGAATTACAACAATTTTATCGGTGTGCCGATGACGGTTTTTAGGGTAAGTAATGAAGACCGTTTTTTGATTCTTGAATTGGGTACAAACCACTCCGGTGAAATTGCATATTTGTCGGAGATTGTAAAACCTGATTTGGCGTTGGTAACTAATATAGGCAACGCTCATATCGAATACTTTGGTTCGCGAAAAGAAATACTAAAAGAGAAAAAGGCTGTGTTTGATGCTGCAGCCGAACGCGGGGGAAAAGTATTTATTAACGCGGATGATAAATATTTAAAACCGCTCGAAAAAATCTATCAAGATGTTGTTACCTTTGGATCCAAAAGTTCGCGTGATGCATCTGGAAAGCTGCGCCGAGTTGATAAACACGGTTTTCCTGTTCTAAATATCGAAGGGTTTAATAAATCATTCGAAGTTACTTTACCGGTTTATGGAAAGACAAGCGGATTGAATGCCCTTGCTGCTGCTGCTATTGCACTCTCTCTTGGGATTTCAAAACAGGATATTGTACACGGATTGAAAAATGTTCAGGCACTGCAGCAGCGGCTTGAAGCAAAAAAGTTTTCAAAAGGATTGATTATCGATGATACATATAATGCAAGCCCTGAATCAATGTTGGCTGCATTTGATGTCGTGAAAAATATTAAGTCCTACAAGAATAAATGGGTGATACTTGGAGATATGTTCGAACTGGGTGATGCTGCTCCCAAAATGCATCAGTCGTTAGCTGCTTCAATTATGAAAATACCAAATATTCGAGTTCTGACTATCGGAGAAAATATGCGTCATTTGTTTAAAGAACTTAAACGATATTATGTGCCTGTCTGGCATTCGACTTCGCGGGCAATGCTATTAGAAACAATACAAGAAACAGATTTTTCTGATTCTGTTATTTTAATTAAAGGCTCAAGAGGTACGCGTATGGAGGAATTTGTTGCCGCACTACAGGGGAAGTATAAATAGTGCTTTATTACTTAGCCGAATACCTTGAAAATCACTTTCATCCGATAGGATTTGGATTGTTTCGCTATTTAACTGTCCGATCTGCATTGGCTGCATTTACAGCTGTAATAATATGTTTCTATTTTGGACCTAAGATTATTAAGAAGCTGCAATCTAAGCAGATTGGCGAAGCAAAAAAAACAGATGGACCAAAGAGCCATTGGTCAAAAGCGGGCACACCAACAATGGGTGGATTGATAGTATTGCTGGCTTCGTTAGTACCGGTACTTCTTTGGAGCGACTTACGTAATATCAATATTATTCTTATTTGTATCGGAACATTTTCGCTCGGATTAGTGGGCTTTCTTGATGATTATTTGAAAGTAATTAAAAAATATCCGAATGGGCTAATCGGTCGCTACAAATTATTGGGACAATTTATTGTTGGTCTATTTATTGGTGCCGCGGTGTATTATTCACACGATTTTGGGGGGCACAACACGGTAACAACTTTGCCGTTTTTTAAGAATGCCAATCTTAATTTTGGAATTTTTTATATACCGATAACGATATTTATTGTAACAGCCACCTCGAATGCAGTGAACTTGACAGATGGATTAGACGGATTAGCAATCGGCTTATTTACTATTGTTATGTTTGCTATGGGGCTTATTTGCTACGTATCAGGAAATGTAATTTATTCCAAATACTTGAACATAATATTTATTCCCGGTTCAGGAGAGCTGACAGTATTTATTTCAGCTATGATTGGAGCAGGATTAGGGTTTTTGTGGTATAACAGTTACCCTGCACAAGTTTTTATGGGTGATACCGGTTCGCTCGCGCTGGGAGGAGCCTTTGGCATACTTGCTATATTGGTGAAAAAAGAATTATTCATCCCGATCTTGGGCGGCATATTTTTTATCGAGACAATCTCGGTGATAATGCAGCGTTTATATTTCAAATATACAAAGAAGCGGTATGGCGCAGGGCGGAGAATTTTTAAAATGGCGCCTGTACATCATCATTTTGAAATGCTCGGATGGCACGAGTCTAAAATTGTTATGCGGTTTTATATTATCGCTATAATTCTCGCTATAGTCACATTAGCATCATTTAAGGTTAGATAGAATTGAAAATGCAGACAAGAGAATTTTTTAGTAAAATTGGAGGAAAAAGAATCAGCGTAATCGGTGCAGAGCGTAGTGGAATTGCCGCGGCTCAATTAATCAGGATTAAAGGTGGATTACCTTTTGTAAGTGATAAAGGAAGCGCGGAGAAACTGTTGGGAAAAACAACCATACTGAAATCTTTGGAGATAGACTATGAAGTGGGAGTACATTCAGAGCGCGTATTTGATGCCGAGTTTATTGTTGTCAGTCCCGGAGTTCCTTCTAACAGTGCCGTGGTTAAACGCGCGGTTGAGTTGAAGATACCTGTTATCAGTGAAGTTGAATTTGCTTATGGCTTTGCGGAAGGGAAAATTATATCTATTACAGGAACTAATGGGAAAACAACTGTCGCTTCTTTAATTGAGCATTTATTATTTGTTTGCGGACTGCACCCGATTGCAGCAGGTAATATCGGCTATACCTTTTCTCAGGCTGTGATGACCGGAAATTCCGATATATTTTATGCACTTGAAACTTCGAGTTTTCAATTAGATCATACCATAAACTTTAAGCCTGCAGTTGCAGCCATCTTGAACATAACACCTGATCATCTGAACCGCTATCAGGATACAATGCAGTTATATGTTGAGTCAAAATATAAAATATTTAAGAATATGACCGAAGCAGATTTACTTATTGTTAACGCGGATGATTCATATTTGGCACAAGAAAAGCTGCATACTTACGCGAGAATTTTATTTTTTAGTTTAAAGGCAATCCCTGATAATGGCGCAGGTGTGGCGGACGGGAAAATGATATTTAAAGAAAACGGTGAAACAATATTCGAGTTTGCAATTAATCAATTGCTTCTAAAAGGAAAGCATAATGTTGCTAATGTAATGGCTGCGGTTTTATGTGTTTTGCCTTTTATTAAAGACCAAACACTTCTTGCAGCCGGACTGCGTACATTTGCCGGCGTTGAGCATAGAATCGAATTAGTTAAACAGGTTAACGGGGTGAAATATTATAATGATTCTAAAGCAACAAATGTTGATTCGGTATATGTTGCATTAGAAAGTTTTGAAGAGCCGCTCTACCTTATTCTTGGCGGACAAGATAAAGGGAATGACTATTCAGTAATAGAAAATTTAGTTGTCCGGAAAGTTAATAAAATATATGCAATAGGAGACTCTGCTGAGAAAGTGTTTAAATACTTTCATCAATTAGTAAAAACAGAAATAAAACCCTCGATAGAAGAAGTAGTAATTGCCGCGAATAATGAGGCTCGGGCAGGGGAGGTGGTTTTACTTTCTCCTGCCTGCGCGAGTTTCGATATGTTTGAAAATTTTGAACATCGCGGGAGAATGTTTAAAGAAGCCGTGGAGAAAATATCCGGATGAGGAAATACTCCGTAGGCGTTTTTATAGTAACCGTCTCGCTTATAGCGTTTGGGTTAATAATTTTACTTAGTGCCAGCAGTACGTATGCTTTTCACACGAGAGATGATATGTATTCACTTTTTAAGGGGCAAATGGTAAAAGCTATTTTCGGTGTTGGTTTATTGATATTGTTTTCCGCGATACCTTATGACTATTATAAGGACTACACGCGGTATATGCTGCTTGGTCTTGTCATTATTTTAGTAGCCACCTTATTCACCGCTCCGGTAAAACACGCTCATCGTTGGATAAACCTGATTATTTTTAGATTTCAACCGGCAGATGCAGTGAAATTATTTTTAGTGCTTCATATCGCGAAAATGATTGAAGACAAAAAGGAATTATTGCAGAATTTCCAAGAAGGATTTAAATATTTTTTGATCTTGATTGCCGTTGTTGCAGGACTGGTAATTATTCAACCGAACGTGAGTAATGCAATAATAATAGTACTGATTGCATTTTCAATGTTGTTTGTTGCCGGTTCGGACTACAAGCACATACTTATATCAATGCTTGGAGTGGGCATTCCTGCAGGCAGTGCAATGATGATGTTCTCGCATTCACGTGCCAGAGTAACAGCTTTTATTAATACTTATTTTGGTAATGGAGATTTCCCGACACAAATACAGCAGGCAATAATTGGACTTGGCAGCGGCGGGTTTCAAGGCTTGGGGCTTGGCAACGGAAAACAGAAGAATTTCCATCTTTCGGAAGCCTATGGTGATTTTATCTTTGCCGTTATTGGCGAAGAAACAGGTTTGGTCGGTACTTTTAGTGTTTTGGCGGCATTCAGCCTCCTGTTTTATTTCGGTATTAAAATTGCGAAAAACGCTAAAGACACATTTGGAAAGAATTTAGCATTCGGCATTATTATTACAATAATGCTCCACGCTTTAATACACATCAGTGTTTCAGTTGGAAGAATCCCTGCCACAGGTATTCCCCTTCCATTTATCAGCTACGGCGGTACATCGCTGATTGTTATGTGTATTTCAGTCGGAATACTAATGAGTATTGGACTTTCATCTTCCCGTGATGTTCTTCCGGAGCCGCTTATTCAAAAGCCTATGGAACCTCTTAAATGAGAACAGAGCCAAAATTGAAATTTCTCTTTGCAGGCGGCGGCACAGGCGGTCATTTGTTTCCTGCATTGGCAGTTGCAGAGGCTGTGCAGTTGCTTTACCCAAATGCCGAATGTGTTTTCCTTGGCAGAGGAGATAAATTAGAGGCAAGGATGGTGCCGCTATCAGGATTCAAATTCTTTCCAATTCTCGCGGAAGGGTTCAACCGCTTGAATAAAATGAGAGTCCCGATTATATTGATAAAATTTACTGTCGGATTAATTCAATCTATAGTTTTTTGTATGCGCTTTAGACCGCATACTGCACTTGGTACGGGCGGATATATATCATCGGCACCAATTGTAGCCGCTCGATTGACGAGTGCTAATACTGTTTTACTTGAATCCAATAGTTATCCGGGCATCTCAACCAAATTGCTTGAATATGGAGCTGACAAAATATTTACAGTGTATAGAGAAACAAGATCACTGTTGAGAAATACAGATAGAATTCAATTGACCGGCAATCCTATTCGTCTAAATATAAAAAGATATGATAGAGATGCTGCTCTTCATAAATTCGGGTTTTCAAGTGATTTGAAAACACTTGTTATTATTGGCGGCAGCGGCGGCGCGATGGCACTAAATGAATTTGTTAAAACTAATGTTCTGAATTTTGCAAAGAACGGTATTCAGGTAATTCTGCAGACAGGACCTGCTTATTTTGATGAATATATAAAATTAGCATCAAGCAATATTAAGGTTGTTTCTTTCTTTGAAACAATTGAGGATGCATACTCCGCGGGAGATTTATTTATTTGCAGGGCAGGTGCCGCGACAATTTCAGAGCTGCAATATCTCGGATTACCGGCAATTTTGGTGCCTTCTCCTTATGTTGCAGAGAATCATCAGTATTATAATGCAAAAGCACTGGTTGACGCGAACGCTGCTAAATTAGTCTTTCAAAATGAAATTGGAGAACGATTGTTTATTGAAACTGTTCAATTAATACAGGATGAGCAAAAGAAATGCGAACTCGCGGCTGCCATCAAGAAAATGTCTGTTCAGGATGCAGCAGCTGTTATCGCGAAGCAGTTAATAGAATTAGCACTATCAAGTAGAAAGAGTAAAGAATAAAATATGTTTAGATCGATACAGTCGATACATTTTACCGGAGCAGGCGGCATTGGTATGAGCGGTCTGGTGGAAATTTTGCTTCGCCAAGGATTCAAAGTATCCGGTTCAGATAAGATGCTGACCGATATTACAGCGCGATTGGTTTCTTTAGGTATGACTCTCTTTGAAGGACATTCCGCGCAAAACATAAAAGATATTGATGTGTTAGTCTATTCTTCAGCAGTTGCTGAAGATAATCCGGAATTAGTTTGGGCACGCGAAAAGAAGATACCTGTAATTAAACGGGCGGAGATGCTTGCCGAAGTTACGCGTATGAAATATAGCATAGGTATTGCCGGCACTCACGGAAAAACCACAACAACCTCAATGACGGGGCTTGTTCTTACGGAGGGCAATTTAGACCCTACAATTATCGTGGGCGGAAAACTTAGCAGTCTTGGCGGAACTAATGCCCGGCTTGGTAATGGCAAGTTTATAGTTGTTGAAGCTGATGAATTTGACAGAACATTTTTGAAACTAACTCCTTCTATCGCGGTGCTGACAACTTTAGAAAAAGAACATTTGGACACATATAGCGGCATTGATGATTTGAAAGCCGCGTTTGTTGAGTTTGCAAACAAGGTTCCTTTTTTCGGATTTGTTGTTTTGTGTCTTGATGAGCCTGCATTACAGGATATTGTTCCTTCGATAAATAAAAAGACTATAACGTACGGAATTTCTCCGCAAGCCGATACGCGCGCGGTGGATATTAGCCACAAAGGATTTACAAGTACTTTCACTGTGATTTATAATGAAAATCAATTAGGTGAAATTACTTTAAAAGTTCCGGGACTATATAATGTTAAGAATGCTTTAGCTGCTGTCGCGATTGCTATCGAACTGGGTGTGTCTTTCAGCATTATAAAGCAATCCTTAGAATCGTTCGCGGGTGTATATCGCCGTTTTGAAGTAAAATATGACCAAGAAATAATGGTTATAGATGACTACGCTCACCACCCGACAGAAACATCTGCAACACTTTCAGGTGTGCGTTCAGGATGGAAGCGCCGATTAATAAGCGTGTTTCAACCGCATCTTTACTCGCGAACACGCGATTTTTACGAGGAGTTCGGACGGTCGTTTCTTTTATCGGATATCTTTATATGTACTGATGTTTATCCTGCAAGGGAACTTCCTATTGAAGGAATAACAGGTGAGCTGATTGTAAAAGCAGCCTGTAAATTTGGGCATAAAAACGCGGTCTATGTAGAAGACAAAAATAACTTGCCTTCGATTCTGAAAGAAATTATGAAAGAGGGGGACATAATAGTGACGATGGGTGCAGGCGATATTTGGCGATATGGAGAGGAATTTATCAAATTGATTGAAAACAAGAATTAGTATGTCTGCCAATAAAAAGCGTGCCATAATTGTTTTATTTACTATCGCGGCTTGCATTTCACTCATTGTTTACGCGAATATTAGCGATACCAGCAAAGTTGTTAAGGAATTTCTAGTTGAGAATGCGCGATTGCTGTCCGCGGAAATGTACAAGTTGGCAGTTCAGGATAGTTTAAAGCAGCCGGAATTGCAGAATGCAGATGCAATAAGGAGAGTACTGCTGACTCATCCATACATAAAGAACTGTGATTTTTATTATACAGGTCCTAATAGACTTACACTAAAAATTGTTGAAAAAGAAATTATTGCTCGTACTCAGATAGGGAGTGATGCAAACTATTTGCTTTCAGGCAAAGGTGAATTGATAGAGGAGTTGAAAGGTACTCAGGCGTATGATTTGCCTGTCCTAAGCGGGCTCGCGTACAAAGGAAAATATTTATCATCGCGAGATAGCATAAAAATATCTGAAGCAATAGCAATTGTAAACTGCTTCGGCAAAACTGATGCAGCCTTGTTGCTTGAAGTTTCGGAAATAATGGAAGTTGATGAAAATCAACCGGCAGTGATACTCAGGGGATATGTTTCCCCGTTTCTTGTTTCGATGCAGGGTTTAAATAAACAGGCAGTATATCTGCAAGCCCTGCTTAAGGAGCGTTCAGTCTATCATAACTTGATGTCTGAAGCTCGTTACGTTGATATGCGCTACTGCAATCATATTTTTATAGGAAAAGACAATAAATCGGAAATAGAATGAATGTTGGAAATTACATTACCGGACTTGATCTGGGTACAACAAAAGTGGTTGCCGTGATTGCTGAAGTTATAAGTGAAAGCAATGTACGAATACTTGGATTTGGCGTGGCTAAGTCCGAAGGACTTCATAAAGGATTGGTGTCAAATATTCAAAAAACCGCGGATGCAATAAAAGAAGCTATTGCAATTGCTTCTAATCAATGCAATCTTAAAGTAACCGAAGTAAATGTTGGTGTTGCCGGTGAACACATTTCATCTATGCGGCATAGGAATTTTGTAACAATCACAAATGAGGAACACGAAATAACGCCGGATGACTTGCAAAGATTAGAAGATGATGTTAGAAGAATCAGAATTCCTATGGATATGCAAATTCTTCACGTTATCCCTGAAGAATTTGTAGTTGATTCGCTTGGCAGTGTTAAAGACCCTTTAGGAATGTCTGCAATAAAGCTTGAAGCCGCGAACCACGTTGTTTTAGCATCTGTGCCGGCAATATTGAACATCAAAAAATCAGTTGAGCGGGCAGGTTTCATAGTGGAAGATTATGTTTTGCAGCCGCTTGCTTCTGCTGCCTCTATTCTCGCGGACAACGAAAAAGAAGTGGGTGTTTTGATGATTGATATTGGCGGCGGAACAACCGACATTGCTGTTATTAATCGCCACGCTATTATTCACTCGAAAGTTTTAGGCATAGCCGGAAATCAGGTCACTAATGACATTCGCGAAGCTCTTGGCACTATGACTGATGAAGCTGAGAATCTTAAAAAAAAGTATGGTTATGCAACTGAAAAAGCCATCATACGCGATGAGGAAATAGTGATAAAAGGAATAGGAGCGTGGGGAAGCCAGTCAATTCCGGTTAGTTTACTTACTCAAATAATTCACGCGCGGATGCGAGAAATATTTAATTTGGTTGATAATGAAATAAGGAGTGCCGGATTGAAGAACAAAATCCGCGGTGGAGTAATTATAACGGGCGGCGGCTCTCTCTTGCGCGGTTGCGCGGAATTGGCATCAGAAATATTTGGACTGCCTGCGCGGATAGGTGTTCCTTTGGAATCAAACACGGGATCATTATCCGCGCTTGAAAAACCGGAATATTCAACAGTAATTGGCCTCTTGCGAGGCGCACCGGGAAAGAAGATAACAAGTAAAGTTTCAACAGACATTAAATTTGAGAAAGGCAAAAGTAAGAAAGTAAGTAAGAAATCAGCTAATATGGAGAATTCCTCTCATATATCGGCAAAAGTTAAACAAGTGTATATTAATTTTAAAGAATTCTGGGAAAAGTTTTAATGAAGATCATAATGGATACGTCAAGTTTTAGCAGCGGTAAGGATGATAACTTAATTCATCTTCATAATTCCTCTGCATCGGATAATGCAGATAATAATAACAATATTTTGGATTCAAACAGGAGTAAAGAAAAAATGGCACAGTTCTGTACAATTGATCAATCTTCTGCCGGAGGCACTATACTCAAAGTGGTTGGTGTTGGAGGCGGAGGATGCAATGCATTGAATTATATGATTGGACGCGGATTAGCAGATATTGAATATATTGCTTTTAATACTGATGAACAGGCACTTAATAATAACAATGCCGGTCATAAGATTGTAGTTGGAGTGAATTCGACCAGAGGCCAAGGGGCAGGCGCAGACCCTGCTAAAGGCAAACAAGCTTGTGAAGAAGATTGCGATAAAATTGCCGAATCTCTTCGCGGCGCGAGTATGGTATTCATTACTGCAGGGATGGGTGGTGGAACAGGAACAGGCGGTGCGCCTGTTATTGCCTCTATTGCTAAAAGTATGGATATTCTAACTGTTGCTATAGTAACAAAACCTTTCCGTTGGGAAGGAAAAACGAGAATGACTCTTGCTGAAAAAGGTATTAAAGAACTTAAACAGCACGTTGATTGTATAATCATTATTCCGAATGAAAGGCTATTGGGACTTATAGATAAGAACGCGACAGCACTTCAAGCCCTGAATAAAGTTAACGAAGTACTTTATGAAGCTACCCGCGGGATTGCTGATATTATCAAGGTAGGAGGTTTAATAAATGTTGATTTCGCGGATGTTCGTTCTGTTATGAAGGGAAGCGGTATTGCCTTGATGGGATGCGGCATTGCTTCAGGTTCAAACCGCACTATTGAAGCCGCGCAAAAAGCCATTATGTCGCCTTTTCTTGAAGGCGTGAACATCAAAGGCGCGAAAAATGTATTAGTTAATGTTACCGGTCCATTTAGCCTTACGATGGATGAAATAAATAATGGAAACAATGTTATTTATGATGCCGCCGGTGATGATGCAAACGTAATTTTTGGATGCGTACTTAAAGAGGAAATGAAAGACTATGTTTCTATTACGGTGATAGCAACAGGATTTGATGATAAGCCTGGTTCGGCTATCGTTTCAAAACCAGCTAATAATACCGTGCCGGTTACAAAAATAGCATCGGCTTCAAAAGTGGTGAAGCCGATTGTGCTTAAACCTTATGATTTGTCTGACAGGGACCGGGAAGACAAGGAAATTCCGACCGTATTTCGCGACCAAAGACCAGATTTCTATGATGTGAAAAACGAAAGTACTTTGATACAAAAACCGAAACCATTACCAAAATTTAGTAATGATAATATTAGAAATGCTTCATTAGAACAAACTAAAAATGATGAAATCTCAAGGAGAAACATAGATGATGAAAATGATGAAACAGCTAAGTTTCTTGATTTAATTTTGAATTAGATTAAAACAATGACGCGGGGCTGATTTTCTTATTCGTCAATCAGCCTTGCATCTATTGTAACATTATCATCTTCTTCAATATGCACTATAAGCCTATTGGGTCGGCAGCAAATTCTACATTCTTCGATAAAATCCTGTTTTCCGCCAACTGTCAAGTCAACTAATACAGCATTTTTTGCGCTGCAATATTGGCATATCCAAACAACTTCTTCGTCCGATTTTGAAAATTTTATTCTGTCCATATACTTTCTATTCTTTTTTTGAAATTTACAACATTAATGGTTATTAATCAAACAGATATTTTTTTAGAGTTTCCACAAAAAATAGAAAAATTAAATCTGAATCATAAAGATTTGGTGAAAAATCGTAAAGAGTCGTTTCTGAATCTTTTTGCCGATATCAATTTATCTCGGAAAGATTATAAACGTTATATTCGAAAACGAATCGAAAAACTTCTTCTTAAAAGGAAACAGTAAAGAGCATCACCGCCCGCCTTGCTTTAAGTGCAGAAAGTTGTCGCGCAAAATTGTCTTGAACCTTGATTTTTGTTCCCGATATGATCGTGATTTCACACCGATAGGATCGTGGCTCAAGAATTAAAATGATTATTATGAAAAAACAAAAACATCACAATCTCAAGCAAAAATCACATAAATCACTCCCATCACAGTTCAGACAATATTCGGACTGAACTAAAAACAGCGGAATACTTTATGCTGCCTTATAGTCGCGAACATCCACTACCACGCCCTTTTCAAAAGAATCATTGGCGATGGAAAGTAAATTACTTGTTGTGTCATTGTTTGTATATTCTTCCCCGCAGTTCTGACAGATTTCCGCCGGTACGTGCTTAAAGACAATTACAAACTCTCCTCTTGTAAGCGTTACAACGGTAAACCCGGGCAAGGTTTCACCGCTTTTACAAATAGCACATTTCATCGTGTCCTCTTTCTTAAGAACCCGGGTTCCCATTTCATTGGATCAGGTTCATAAACGGTTATTATTATTTTCTCATTAGCTGTTAAGTTCTCCGCTACAACAACGTGAAGCGAACGTTCTTCAGACTTCCCCATCATAAGTTTAGAAGGATATGGTGTATCAATGGGTTTATTACAAGCTAAAAAGAATTAGTGAATGATACCGTTTTTCCTGTCAATATTTTCTCTTATTCTTGTCATATGAATAGAAACTTTGATAAGGAAAATATAGAATCCGAAATCGCTCAAAGAAAAGAGTCTGTTATCTTTTAATATATCTTGGGTCAAATAATCGATATCATAACTAACTATTCTATCCAGAAGCGCGATCGCATCCACTTTCATTATTGATGAATACCGAGGCAAAAAAAGCATTGAAGATATTTCCTGTCGTTTAATTGACGAAATGTGATCGCCAAGCTGCTGTCCATTCATCATTTCCTTAATGGAATCTTCATATTTGGAAAGTTTAATAATCGGGCAGTAAAAAACATAAGGAGGATGGTATCGTTTGTTTTCGGGATTAATATCGCAGGTGTTGGTCATTATCAAAACGGGACCGACACTTTTATTATTATCGGGAAGCAATATAACGGGCATTCTGTTTATCCCCTTGTAATAACGATTCCGATTCCGAAAACATATCCGTGTAATAGGATTTGTTTCCGTTATCAGGGAAATTTGAAAGTTCCATAAAAAGTTCTTTTTGAGATTCCGCCGACAAATATTTGGGAAGATAAACTTTTATATCTTCAAAAAGGTTCATAAATATCCCAAAAACTTTCTTTGATTTTCTTGGCTATTCCCTGTTCAAGGTCTTTGGTGTTTTCCATTATCCTCAATGCAACATTTTGGATTATATTAAATTCCATTAAATCGGAAGATGGAGATATTTCATCTGAACTTAAAGTTGTTTGTTCATATTCCCAACCACGCGAATTCTCGACAATCTTGGAATTTGAAATTATGCCGTAATAATGCTCCATATTATCCACTCCCGAATATGGAGCAGAATAGGTAACTGTATTCAACGCGATGAAAACAACAGGTGCGAATGTCAGGTTAATCGGGAAAAAATTATCATTCGACATTATTAATTCTCGTATTGGGGATTTAGTGCTGCTAAGAAATCTTTGTTCAATAAACTAAAAAATAATTTTTTTTGGACGATATGCGCCCCTCCCAATATCGTCTTGATGTTGGACTCGTTTATTTTCCCGACCGGTTCGTAAGTGGTATCGATGTCCAAAAACGATCCGGTTTTCTTATATTTGGCATCGTTAACCGCTGCATCATTGCCTATCTGTAATAAACAATTATATTCATCGAAATTCAGATTTGTTCGGAAATAAAGCCGCGATTTCGGCGCGGGAATATTCAAATCGATATTCAAATTGATTTTATGAAAAATATCTTCTTCGAAAAAGTCGATATACCTTAGCGCGAATCTTTGAATATTTTGGACTATGTCGTTCCCGCAAGTTATCTTTTCGTACAGTTCGAAAAAACGGTTCGAATAATCTGTCCATCCGGTATATGGACTTTTAACCGCCAGAGATATAACTTTCGGACCGAATTGAAACAGATAATTTTCATTTGTGAAACGATAATATGGCTGATATATCAAGCTTGGATCCGTCATTCTAATATGATCGGGTATTTGCGTTATCGGTAATCTTTCAAAATTTGATAATGATTTACGGACGGAAGTATAAAAAATACCTAATACTCCTTCCGGCGGAGCATCGGAATTAAATCGTAATTCGATAACAGCTTCTTTTATAGGATCTGGTGATATTTTAATAGGAAGATTCATATAATTCCTGATTTATAATTTATGTGTTAAATGACAATTATCAGATAAATAATGGTTGAATCAAATTCACTCTAATCGATGTCGCCTTCAAACCGGCAGCCATTTACCACTCTTACTTCCTATTTTGCAAATATACCATCATTTAATTAAATAATCAGGGCTATTTTTACATAATTTATGGATAATGTCCAAATAATTATCTTGAACTGTGATTCCAAGATATTGTTTGGCAAAATATCGAAAAGCAGCTAACTTTAGGTGCAGTTTGAGCGATTTTTACTAAAAATATCGGTTTTGTAAGTAATTTAATTTCAATGACTTATAGACAGAGAGATGGAATTCCAAGATATTGTTTGGCAAAATAGCGAAAAGCAGCTACCTTTAGGTGCAGTTTGAGCGAATT
>CAIYTF010000117.1 GCA_903929035.1 uncultured Ignavibacteriales bacterium | reverse complement strand
TTATTACCCAATTTAACTCTTTTTGGCTGCTTTTCATAGCAGAATATTCCTATAAATTATTACATCCTCATATCTTATCCTTTCTCGTGCAGGCACTAGGTAACAGTACAAATAAGATTGGTATGAAAAATAATAAAACCATAGAAAACGGCTTTAATGAAATACTGCTTTACACAACACCTAACGGAAAAGTAAAAGTTGAAATATATTTACAAAACGAAACCATTTGGCTTACCCAACAAAAAATAGCCGACTTGTTTGGGGTGGACAGAACTGTAGTTACAAAACATATTGGAAACATCTTCAAATCAATGGAATTAAATGAGCAGCTGGTATGTGCAAATTTTGCACATACCACTCCACACGGTGCTATCAAAGGCAAAACACAGGAAAGCATTACCAAGTTTTACAACCTTGATGTAATAATATCCGTGGGCTATCGTGTCAACAGTACTCAGGCAACAGCTTTTCGTATGTGGGCTACCGAAAGATTAAAGGAATATATCATCAAAGGGTTTACTATGGACGATGATCGCCTCAAAAATCCAAACAATATTTTCGGTAAGGATTATTTTGAGGAGCAGCTTGCCCGAATCCGTGATATACGAAGCAGCGAACGAAGATTTTATCAAAAAATTACCGATATATACTCCCAATGCAGATTATAGCAGCGAAACCGACATCTTGTTTCACATTAGAGCCTGTCACGCTTTGCTAGGTTCTAACGGGAAATTAAAAAAAACTAAGCACATTATGGAACTGAATAAATATATCACTCTAAAAACAATTATTGGTACAGTATCCGGAGCAATTATCGGCTTCGGATACTACTACTTTATAGGCTGTAAAAGCGGCTCGTGCCCGATAACCGGCAACCCGTATATTTCCACAATTTACGGAGCAGTCGCGGGAATGTTTTTGATGTTTCCTGTAAACAAGAAGAATGAAAAGGAGAATGGGAGTGGAAACTAAGCGTTTTTCACGTAACGGTTTATTATCGAATTTGTGTTCAATCAAAATATCCTATCAAGCAAATGCACTCTTATGATATTGTAATGGTCGTGAATGTCGTTCTGGGACATCGGAGTCGCGTGTCCAATCATTTGTCCGTGATCGTTGTAGAAAGTGTTGTTTAGTCCTTGTAAAGAAATAACGTTTACAACTTCTAATATCTAACCATCGCGGTATACGCGTCTTCGCGTGAGAAAGCGATAATGTTATTACAGAAAATGAAAGACGAAAACAGCAACAATGTTTATTTAATCATTGCAAGCCGCTTAGTTCCCTTGCCTCTCTCCCGATTCACGAAGCATAATATCGATTAGATTGTCCGCAATTCTAAAGCCATTTTCAAGCAGCAGAGATATCTCCGTTGTTGTGGACGCGCATTTTCGTGCCGCTAAATCATCGATAATAGCCGTTTTATTTTCTCCTTTGCGGCAGAGGGAAATAACCTCGCTTTCTCCGGAACCTAAATCCCAAGCGGCGACTTCCATATCTACGCAAGGATTTGAATCAACGAAAACCATCCCCGCGCCAATTAACCATTAAATCGATTTTGTCGATACAGCATAATGAAATAATCGGCGATGAATCGACAACCCAAATTTCATTCGACATTCGATTCCTTTAACAGTTCCTCGCTGGATGTTTGAAACGGGGAGATGCCGAAAGCATTCAGATTTTCCAAAAATTCGTGCCGACTTACACCGGCAATCTCCGATGCTTTTGATTGCGATATCCGTCCTATTTCGTACCTTTTCGCGGCGGCGGCTAATCGAATTTGTTTAACAAAATCGGCCGGGTCAGTTCGTAAAGCCGAAAAGACCGCCGGCGGCAACTCCAATTTAATCTCAACATTCATTTTATGCTCCTTGATCCAATAAATAAAGACAAGTTACAAAAATAATATTCCAATAC
>CAIYTF010000116.1 GCA_903929035.1 uncultured Ignavibacteriales bacterium | reverse complement strand
GTCCTCGGACATGGCGGTGCGGTGCGCAACGAGGATCGAGTCGAGGTAGGCCGGCATCAGTGGTCAGCCTACCGGTGGGCCGTGCCCCGACGGTGGTACATGCCGACCCTCACCGGCGGTTCTGAGCGAAACAGAACTCCCGTGCTGCAATCGAGAAAAACTAAAATAGAAGCTGCGATATTTTCTCTACCAAATCATCAAGGGAAACATCAAACCGTTCACCGGTCTCGCGGACTTTAATTTCAACTTTATTTTCTACAAGTTTTTTCTCGCCGATAACAACCTGAATAGGCAGCCCTATTAGGTCGGCATCCTTAAATTTGAATCCGGCAGTAGCATCAGGTCTGTCATCAAACAGGACTTCAAATTTTTCTAATAATCGCGCGTATAACTTTTCGCTTATCTCTTTGAGGTGGTTTTTTTTCATATTCAGACATAACAAATGGATATGAAACGGCGCGAGAGCTTTGTTCCATTTAATACCGTTTTCATCGTGATGCTGCTGCTCGATAAAGCACGCGATAACACGCTCGACACCAATGCCGTAGCTGCCCATTACTAATGGAAGTTCCCTGCCTGCTTCGTCTTTGAATAGTGCCCCCATAGCGGCAGAATATTTTGTTCCCAGCTTGAATATATGTCCAAGCTCAATCGCCGTGAACACACCAAGTTCCGAGCCGCATCGGATACATCCTTCACCGCTTTTTACAGCACGTAAATCATAATAAGTTATCCGCGGAACATCGCGGGCTAAATCTATACCGCCGATGTGAAAATCGTTTTTATTCGCGCCGCTGAATAAATTCTTTCCGCCAAACAGCCGCGAATCGGCAATAATAGTTCCTGTATATCCGACAGGTCCAATGGAGCCTGCATCTGCACCGGAGATTGCCTTAAGCTCATCAGGGTGTGCAGGACGAATCGCGGAGCCAAGTGCTTTTTCAAGTTTTGTTTCATTTACTTCTTCATTGCCGGACATAAGCACGAGAACCGGTTTTTCATTGCAAATGTAAATCCTTGATTTCGCGCACCGTGATTCATCAATATTTAGAAATCCGCGAAGTTCATCAATAGATTTAACATTTGGAGTAGAAATCTCATAGACAGCTCTTTCTTCCGTGTTAAATTTTATAACAGCGGGAACAGATTCAGCCACTTCCACGTTTGCAGAATAACCGCAGGATTTGCAATGTGCTACAGTATCTTCACCGGCATCTGACTGTACCATAAATTCCTCTGAGCCTGAACCGCCCATCGCCCCGCTTGACGCGCCGACAACAAAATACTCGAGACCGCAGCGTTTGAATATTCTCCGATATGCTCCATCGTGCAGTTTATATGATGCATCGAGGTTTTCATTTGATGAATCAAATGAGTAAGAATCTTTCATCAAAAATTGACGACCTCGAAGTACGCCGCTTCTCGGGCGAGGTTCGTTCCTGAATTTTGTCTGTATCTGATACCAAGTTTGAGGCAGGTCTTTATAGGATTGCAACGCTCTTCTCGCGTGAAATGTCATAATTTCTTCGTGAGTAGGGGCAAGAACATAATCTCTGTTTTTGATATGAAAGAGATTATCGCCAAAAGCTTCAACGCGGTTTGTTTCCTGCCATATTTCAATGGGATTGAGCGCGGGAAGATGAAACTCCTGTCCGCCGATAGCATCCATTTCTTCACGGATAATTTGGGAAACTTTTTTTATAACCCGATAACCCAGCGGGAGGAAAGAATAAATTCCCGCTCCAAGCGTGCGAATTAATCCTGCACGCAGCATTAGAATGTGACTTGGAACAGCCGCGTCGTTGGGATTTTCTTTTAGAGTCGGGATAAATGATTTATTCTGCCGCATTGATTTCCTAAGATGAATTAATTGTTTTTCAAAAATATACAGGCAAAAATACGATATAAAAATGAGGGAGGCAATTTTTATGGAAAAATCAGCTAATCCGCGAGAGGAAACCCGCCACCTTTCCTTGAGGCTCGTTAAGAAATAACCTTAACATTTTCTCACGCGAAGATGCGAAGACCGCGAAGGTTGGGTCTATGAAGATGTAAATGTTATTTCTTGACGAGACCTAAACAGTTACTCTTAAAAACTATAAGATATTCCGATACTAACCGGCGTGCTGACAGGAACTACTTTTGAGTACGATTCACCAACATCAGTTTTATGAATTTGGGGTATGATATATCCGATTGCAGAACCGATAATTGCCGCTGCAATAATATCGGACGGAAAGTGCATTCCTGCTTTATATCTATAATAACCCGTTGCCGCTGCTGATGCAATTGATAAACCAATAACCGCGGGTTTCCATTCCGAACTTGGATAGATTTCACAAAACACTGTTGAAAGAAATACTGCCGAGGCAAACGCTGCCGTCGTGTGTCCCGAATAAAAAGACATTCTTGCATCTGTGGATTGCTTATCCCCTAACGGCGCATTTGCATTATAAGTGAAAGGTCTATTCCGCGATACAATTGCCTTGGTGATTTGATTGAGCGCGGTCGCGTAAAGCATTGTTTCAAAATACATTGTCCCGATAGTCAGAGATTCATCTTGCACTGCTTTGCCAAGCATTAAAATAGCGGGACTGATAAACGTGAAGGCGAGTCCTGCATTGCTGAGTGTTCCTGCCGAGCTGCTCCAATTGGAAATGGCACCGCGATCAAACGCGTTAATGCTGTTTTTATCGAGATTGTTTATTTCACTTACTGATAAAGGAGATACGTTATGCTTTAGAATAAGCGATAAGGCTGAACCGCCCAATCCGGAACCGATATGAATGACCTCATTATTGTTTTTCAGGATGTAGTGCTGCGGAAATGCGGTCGCGAATAACAGGATAGAGAGGGCAATATATTTTAGAAAACTACTAAAGATAATATGACTACGCGAGGTGTACTTTTGATTAAGCAAAAACAATTTTAACAAGTCTTGTAAGATGAAATATTTTATAGTTAACAAATATAATTATTTTTTGGATACTTCCCCATTTAAAAAAAAATTGCATTTTATTAAAAATATTCGTATATTAAGCTACGTATAATATCTTTTTAGGATTGCATCTTTGGCTGCATCTTTGGCTGCATCTTTGGCTGCATCTTTGGCTGCATCTTTGGCTGCATCTCATAGTTCCTTTTTTTTTGATTGCATAAGTTTAGAGAATATCTATGGATAATTGTTTCAAAACCCGCGAAGAACTTTTAGAAGAAATAGAAGCCCTGAAATTGGAAAATAGATGCCTGAGAGGTGAGTATGAACCGGACATCAATGAGAGTGAAAAAAATGAAAATTTGGGCAATTTGCTCTTTGATGGAGGCACGGATACTTCCCAAATAGAACCTGATACTTCACTCCTTCGTCAAAAGGCTGAGGAATGGCTGAAGAAGATAAAAATAAAATCGGTTTGGGAGAATTCAAAAACCGAAACGCTGAAAATTGTTCACGAACTCGAGGTTCACAAGATCGAGCTGGAAATGCAGAATCAGGAACTTACAGTCGCAAAATTAAAGGCGCAAGAGGCTGTTCAAAAATATACTGAATTATACGATTTTGCTCCAACAGGGTATTTTACTCTTTCCAAAGAGGGCGATATCATCGAGTTAAACATTTGCGGATCGCAGATGCTTGGCAAGGAACGCTCGCGTTTAATACTAAGCCGGTTTGGCTTTTTTGTTACTGATGATACAAAACCAATCTTCAATCTCTTTCTAAAGAAAATATTTACCGGCAGGGCAAACGAAACCTGCGAAGTGTGCCTGTCAAGTGATGACGACTTTCCAATGGATGTTTACCTTACAGGTATTATAGACGAAAACGGCGAAAAATGCCATATTACCGCGGTTGATATTACTGAACGCAAACAGGCGGAAGACGCGCTAAAAGAAAGTGAAATTAAATACAGGGGATTAGTTGACAATTCTCCCGATGCAATAGTAATTTACACCGAGGGGAAAATTGTTTTTGCTAATAACGAGTGTATTCGTTTGACGATGGCTGAAAGTGATGAAGAATTAATAGGGAAACAGGTTATTGATTTTGTTCATCCTGACTATCGTGAATTTGTCCGCGAACGAATGAATAAAATGGCAGGCCACCCCGTTGCTTTACCGTTTGCCGAAGAAAAGTTTATTCGGCTCGATGGTTCAGAAGTAGATGTAGAAGTCAAAGCTATGCCCATTAGACTTGATGACAGGTTAGCGGTTCAATTAATTATTCGCGACATCACCGAACGCAAACAGGCGGAAGAAGAAATTAAAAAGGCAAATCTTGAACTTGAAAAACTAAATTCAGTTAAAGATAAGTTCTTCGCGATTATTGCTCACGATTTGAAAAGCCCGTTTCAAGGATTACTCGGGCTGACAGAACTAATGGCAGACGGCACTAATGCTTTTACCCGTGATGAATTGGATAAGATGGGTGTATTGTTGCACGATAATGTTCAGAATCTTGTAACTATGTTAAAAAATTTACTTGAATGGGCTATGATGCAGCAAGACAAATTGAGTTTTGACCCCAAAGATATTGTTTTATCGGAAATCGTTTCACGTAATATTGAGCTGCTTGTCAAAGCAGGAGAGCAAAAAGGAGTCAAGATAATATTTGAAAGCAGCGGAGATTATATTGTTCACGCGGATGAGCCAATGCTAAATTCAATTTTGATTAATCTAATATCAAACGCGCTGAAATTCTCGAATCACGGCGGTAAAGTGACGGTTAAAGCAAAAGAATTAGAAAATAAAATGGTGGAAATTTCAGTTAAAGACAATGGTATCGGGATGCCGGAAGATATATCCGAAAAGTTATTCAAGATTGATGGACAGGTTGGACGAAAGGGCACGGATGGTGAATTGAGCAACGGTTTGGGTTTATTACTCTGCAGCGAGTTTGTTGAGAAGCACGGCGGCACAATTTACGCCAATAGCTGTGAAAATGAAGGCAGTACTTTTTATTTTACATTGCCAATGAATTAAGGGCTTGTTAGGACTCGTTCAGAAATAACATTAACATTTTCTCACGCGAAGACCGCGAATATTATTCCTTTACAAGGACTAAGTCAGTTATGAACGAATCTGAATAACCTTCAAATTAGTTCTGCTTTTTTAGCAATACAACTTTATAAAATTTGGCAGACTGCTTTTCAACGGTTATGATAGGAACTGCCTGATTATAGCTTAGCAGGAATACCTGAGTATGGTTGCGGGGAGCTTCCTGATAAATTTTTATCGCGCCTTTAGTCCCGTCCCATAGTGCCGCTACCATATCACCGTTTTTTAGTTTAGCCGAACAGGAAACCAACACTAAATCCCCCGGTGCAATGAGGGGCATCATCGAGTAACCAAATTCAGAATCAACGCGTATAAAGAAGTGGTCAGCGGGGTTATAGTCAAGCACATCCGATTCAAACCAATCATCATAGCTGTTCATCTCGCCAATACCGGCAGGGACAGTAGCCTCTATCCTGTACCGAGGCAGTGCACGCGCTGAATTTTCACTATCCGGATGCGAGTAAGTTCTATTATGCCCGCCCGCGATATAAGTTTCCCCTGTATGTCCAAGTTCTTTCCTTATTGTTTCGAGGATTTCGTTGATTTTTACATAGTATTCATAATCAAGTTCGCCGGCAATATTTAGCTGGTAACTCAATACCTGTTTAGAGATTCCAAGTTTTTGCGCGAGAAATGATTTCTTCACTCCAAGCGTGTTTAATAGGCTGTTTATTTCTTGTTGTCTTGTCATAAGTCAAAATTGATTAGAAACTATTTTTATAAAAGTAAAATATATCTTGACAAAGATACTAATAGTTTGATATTATTGCACATATAATTTTTATGAATATATAGATTTTTTATTAATGTCAAAATTAAAGAGTGAGCATTGCCGGTTTGGTAACAGAACTTTACTGCTTTTGAGACTGAAAGGAGAGTATAATGGATTATTTATGGCTGAAAAAAATTGCCGGTTTTGATGCGCTTCCCGAGGAGTATAGAGATATAATTTCATTAGTCGGGCTGGATAAGTTTATACAAATGATGAAAGCATTTGACAAGACATCGATATATTTTTCTAAAAAGGGCTTACTGCCGCTTTTGCAAAAATATATCGTAGAAAATAAGGCAGTCTCTGCACAAAAATTGGCAAAGGAGCTTAATATTAGTGTTCGGTATGTATATAAACTGAAAAATTTAAATGCTGATATTTTGTAACTGTTTAGGTCTATCTTGTTTTTAGGGGTTGTTCACAAATAACATTAACACTTTATCACGCGAAGACGCGAATGGTTATTTCTTGACGAGCCTTAGTACCAAAACGACAACAAGTTGAATAGTATGCCGATACAAAGAAAATGGTATGCTTGAGGCGATACTCCAAAGGAGTAAAATTTGAATAACCGTGAGCTTCGAGCCGCCAAGCGGTAGAAGCTCACGGAAAGGAAACGAACAAGCACCTGTTCCCTGCAAGGGGACAATCAAAATCCGGTATAATCAGTAACTTTTTGGCGATATTGAGTGGTAAGTTCGCCTCCTATGGAGACGAGAGAGTGGGCTCTGCACATTTTAC
>CAIYTF010000115.1 GCA_903929035.1 uncultured Ignavibacteriales bacterium | reverse complement strand
CTATGTCCCCAAAGGGGGCAAATTCACGCCGTGTAGTTAGTTCGCCCCCTTTCGGGGACGTTATTAGTTTGGGCTTACTTTTCCGTGAGTCAGCACTCACTGTTATTCAAATTTAGTCCCGTTGGTACAAATTCAAGAACAGGCTGAGTAGTTACAAAAAAAACATCAAACTGCAATCGGAAATTCGCGTACCCTTAAACAAACCGCGACATAAATAAGTGCAACCCGAATATCTTCTAACTCCAACTCGGGATGTTCCTAAATAATTTTTATATCGTCAAAGCCTTCGGCAAGCATAGCAAGAATTGTGGCTGCCGGCATACGTAAATCGCGGATACAAGGTATGCCGCCCATAATCCCGGGGTTAACGGTAATTCGATTATTATTCTCCATAGTTTTTCCAGTTTAATTATTTATAAAAATACAACAAAAAGAATTGGAAATGAAGTGCTGAAGGATGTACATTTTCACAGGTATATCCATAAATTTGAAATAAGTGCCGGTTCCCGCTGGCGATTTTAGTCCTTGTAAAGAAATAACGTTTACAACTTCTAAATCTAACCATAGCGGTCTTCGCGTGAGAAAGTGATAATGTAATTTCTGAACGAGTCCTTAATAGGCTGTCTCATAATGAAAAAAAGAGACAGCCTTTCGTTTTCAATAAAAGGGTATAGTGATTATTAAACCACGCGTCAATAACTCTTGATTTTTACAAATTCACGATGCTGCTGTTTATCCTGATATTTATCATTGGACATATCCTGCATTTCCGATTCTGTATAGACCGAGTAAACTTCACGAATTAATACACCGCGGGTTGTTTCATCAACATCAAATATTACGCGCCAGGTTCTGTAAGCTAATGTATAGTAAGGCAGTGTATTGCTTTGTTCATTCTTGGAAATTCGTTTTCGCGAGTTGTCGGTTGGGTTGAATTCAAGCTGCAGCTTCGCGAAACTTTTCAAATTGATTTCAAAGTGTTCATAAAGCCAATTTATTTGTGCCAAGGCTTTTTCACTAAAGACTACTTCATAAATTTCATCGGTAGTATTTTTCACCCAGCCCGTTTTTGCATCGGGAAAGGAATCGGAATAAGGAAGGTATGGTTTAATGTCAATAACAGGCGAACCATCGAGTATATCGGATTCCGAAATAAATATATTCAATCCATCTATCTTTTCAAGTTTAACGCAGCTTAATCCGATTTGGTTTGGACGATACGGCGCGCGGCTTGCAAACACGCCTATCTTCTTTCGGGTATGCCGCGGCGGGCTAATCATCGGTTTCCAATTCTTGTTCAGATGGAATTGAAACACTACCCATATTCTGTCAAATCCGGGAAGGTACGTCAGTGCCTGCTCGAAATTACTATATGGCAGCAATTCAATCACGGATTGTGTTTCCCCTGCTAATATTCCCTGCCTGCTTGTTTCGTATCGATATTTACGCGCAGAATGAACTATACCAATCGGATCAATGGTTATCGGCAATAAGTTCATTGCAGTCCTGTATTTTCGCGATCTCAACCATATCAGCATCGGTGATACGCGTGGAGACTGATCTATTCAGTAACTCAATTGCCACTACGAATGATTTACCGTCAGAATCATCAATAAGCACTCCTGTAACACCTTGAAACGGTCCGGATTTAATCAGGATGCTTGTTCCTTTTGGAATGCTGTCTTGCACCGTATATCTTTTGTCCCCCTGTATGAAGTTACGTAAATTCTCCATTTGAAAATCAGGAATTTTAGCGGCCCGCCCGCGGTCAGTTACACATCTAACAATAGATTGAACTTCTAACGCGTTTAAGCGTTCACGTTCTGTTCCTTTAATAAAAATATAACCTATAAGAAGCGGCTGTTTTACTTTTTTCTTCCGGTCACTCCACTGGCGCACTTGTATAGTTGATGGAAGATATGTCTCCACACCAACTGCCTCAATCTCAATCTGAGCTTTAAATTCGCACCGCGGTCTTGTATAAAGAGCAAACCAATGTCTATCGGGAATTTCATTCATAGTTGAACTTATAATTAATGCAGTATCATTTGTAATACTTTAAGGAATTCACCTCGATCAATCGGGCTATTCAATATTGCCTTCACATTTTCTTTTATATATGAAGTTGATATCTCGGATGAAAGGTTATCCCCGATGACGATAAACGGAACTTTTAAATTTGTTTCATTGCGCTTAATTGCCTCCCAAAATTGCAAACCGTTCATCAATGGCATATTGTGATTAAATATAATCAGGTTGGGAGTTTGATTGGCAACTAATCCGATCGCTTCATAGCCGTTTTCCGCGGTAAATATTACAAATTCAGGAAAACCTTCTTTAATTATTTCAATATAATAACCTCTATCCTGACTGCTGTTTTCAATCAATAATACAGTGTTAGACGGCAGTGGAAGAGTAAAATGAAATTCGGTTCCTTTCATAATCTCCGAATAGAACCAAATCTCGCCGGCGTGTTTCGTGACGATTTCTTTAACCAATGCTAATCCGAAGCCGCTCCCCTTTTCGCCTTGAGTTCCTTCTTTTAAGTAAGTTTTATCAATAGAAAATATTTTCGATTGATCATCAGGGGAGATACCGATACCCGAATCACGCACAATAATTTCAACCTGTTTTTCATTAAATATTCCGGCGTTGATTTCAATTTTACTGTTATCCGGTGAAAATTTTATACTGTTGCTTAGCAAGTTTATAATAACCTGCGTTAACAAACGTTCATCCGCCTGCACATAAAGCTGCTCACCTACCTCAATTTGTATAGATATATTTTTTCTTATTGCATTTCCGGTAAGAATAGAAACACAGTTATATACTATTGCCTGCAAACGGATACGCTGCGATTCAATTTTTAGATTTCCGGTTCGCAGCCTTGACCAGTCCAGCAAGTAATTTATGAATTGCAGCTGATTTTGGGATGCATCATAAATGTATGTCAGATATTCATTTTTTTCTTTAATCGGCAAATTTGGTTCATTTAATAATATTTCCGAGAATCCGAGAATGCTCGTGAATGGCGCGCGTAAATCGTGTGAAAGAATATTAATGAACCGATCTTTTGCCTGATTTATTTCAAGGAGTTTTGTTTCCGATTCAAGGAGTTTTGTTTCATATTCTTTAATAAGCGTGATGTCAGAAACAATACCCGCGTAAATATATGAATTGGAACTTGTACTCCTGAGCATAGCGAACGATTCTTTCACCCAACGGGAATTTCCATCTTTGCAGACAATCCGGTAAACTGCTTCAGCAGTTTTTCTGCCCGGGTCAAAAGAAAAGTCTGATATTATCCTGCCAAGTGCAGCGGAGTCTTCAAACGATATGAGCGATAAATATTTTCCGGGAAGTTTATTCACTTCCTCGGCAGTATAGCCGCTGAGAGCAAATATCCCCGCTGAATATTGAGTGTCTTCATCTTTCTTTACAGAAAATCCCTGCCAGACAAAACCCTTGATATTAGACACTGATTGTAAGAATGAATATGGTTCTTTTGAATCTGAAAACAAGTAGTTGGGAAGTTGAGAAAGGTGAATAAATCTTTCGCACGCGAAACCTAGTTTTGGCTGAACAATTTCAATCTGCCAGTAGTACTCGCGATATTTTTGGACACTCTTCCACCGCTTATGACGAGAAATATTCCGTTCAATTTCAATAAGAAATTCCGATAATCCTAATTCATTAATAATATTTATGCCCTCGATGAAAGCCCCTGTATAAGGCTCCAAACCAGCCTCAGCTTTTAATACCATTCTAAAATTAAATAAATCATCCGTCAGGATCGCGATGTCGCCGTAGAGATTATTAATTTCAAATGATTTTACTTTTTTTTCTTTTTGTGATGCCATAAAGTTTGAGATATTTCATTTTGCTATTTCAATCCAATTATCTCGATGGATTGCAGTTCAATTCCTTATTAATTCCGGAACGTTTTCCGGTCTGTTCATTTCATTTTTTTAGTCTATTACTAAAATACAAAATAATATTATCTTACTAACCTATCCGGTCGTTTTTTGACCCAAATAGTTACAAAATTTGCAAATTTGCTGAAAATATTACTTTCCTACCGTACTTCAAAGTAAATCATCGCATAATTTCCTAATGGCATATAGCAATTCGATTTGAGCTGCTCGTGATGGGACACGCGTACTTTTAAAACGAAGCAGAGATTCATCAAACTTGCCGGCAAGAACAGGAACAGCTATGAACATTGGCTGCAAAGGGTATGCGGTATCCCGAAAGTAATGAAGAAGTTTCAATGTTCTGAAACCATCAAACCATACACGCGCCGCTTTTGGAAATTGTTTTTCAGGAAGCTCGACTGCTTTATTCCAAAACACATTAAACTTTTGAGCGGCTAAAAATACTTTCAATTCAGGAGAAATATTATGTGCTTCTTTTTCGATTTGCATATATGTTTGTTGTTGGTTTTGTATTATCCGAAGCCATTTTTTCAAGCATATAAAACTCTCCGGATGATACACGAGATATTCATCTTGTCCTTTTGCATTAAATCTATTCACCCGCTGCCCTGTTCCAAAAGGCACGCGGTGCGAACCGCGAGATGAAGGAAATACTTTTGTAGAATTAATGGTATGGACGGTATGCTGCTTCGCTATTTTTTCAAGGAAATAAAAATCCTCTCCAGCTTTTCTTTTATTCATCCCCTCAACTTTTATATATGTTTCAATATCACATACAATCGTGCTGCCAATGCTGTGGAACGCGTAATCCGATCGCGCGTATATAAGCCCCATTGTATAATAACGCAGAAATAATTCATAACAGACAATCGCGTTGATATTTTCTTCATCCGCGTCATCAATTTTATGCTCATACCGGATTACCCCGCAGTGAATGTTTGGATTTTTAAGCATTTCAGTTCTAATTGCCGAAATGTAATTTGAAGCTACCGTGCAATCCGCATCGAGAGAAACTAATATTCTACGCTTGGCAAAAGGTGCAAATAGATTAAGAGCAGTATCCATTCCTATCTTCCTTGCAAGTCCAACCCCGCCAATATCATCCGGCATTTCATTCCCGGCGGTTGATGCATCAATAATTCCAATGTGCAGCTTACAGCGGTCTTCAATTAATACATTCTTTGAACTGTCTTTCGCGAATGAATTTAGAAAATCAATTGTTCTTTTATTTTCATTCTTGCAGGCTTCATCCGCCGATACAATATTATTCACGACAAACAAGAATAAACAATGCTGCAAATGATTGAAATCGTTTTGCAGCAGCGATTGTATTAATCTTTCAATATTAATTAATTCGGCAAGCGCGGGAATTATAATGATGGTGTCGGTTGCCCCGTTGCTGAATCTTCGCGGTAAATATTCGCGAGTTCCAAATCGCTTTCGGTATTTTTTCACAGCTTCAAAATCTAAAATTGTATTCACGAGGTAATTCCAATCTTTTGCAAAAGTACGCTGGCATTCTCAAAATAAGGTTCATCAACTTTATGAAGAACTACTCCCTGCTTTTCCATTCGCCTGAACCAAGTGACTTGCCTTTTTGCAAAATCAAATATCGCGTATCGTAATTTTTCTATCATTTCAGGAAGCGAGATTTCATTTAATAAATACATAGTAATAAAACGATATTCCAGACCGAAATAATTTAACCGAGATGCCGGTATATTATTTTCTAATAATGTTTTTACTTCTTCAATCATACCGGAATTCAATCGCTTCTCAAGACGCTCCGCGATTCGGTCTTTCAACAGTTGTCTTTCAGGATTTATATAAATGTTAAATGAAACTATTACGGGATGTGAGACCTCACCGCCGCCGTTTCGCGATTCATTTGTTATAATTAAAGCGCGTATTATTCTATCCCGTTCAATTAAATCGGTGGTATTATGGAGTTTTGGAGATATGGCGAGCAGTCTATTTTTCAATTCGTATGTTGAAATAGAGTCAAATTGTGCAATTTTTTCTTCATCCATAGAGACTGGAACAAACCTATACTGCTGTAAAATTGAGGAAAGATATAAACCACTGCCGCCGACCATAAAAGGGATTTTATTATCGGAACTAATTGAAGAATAGGAAATTAGAAAATCTTTCTGATAATGAAAAACATCATAGTCATCAGAAGGGTACAAAAAATCTATTAAATGAACAGGAACTTTTTGTCCATTAACAATATAATCTTCATAGTCTTTACCTGTACCAATATCCATACCGCGATAGAATTGGCGGGAATCACAAGATATTATCTCGCCGTTAAATTCATTTGCCAGGGCCGCCGCGAGTTTAGTTTTGCCGCTTGCAGTTGGTCCAAGTACCGTAACAAGATTATATTTTATACTCACCGGCTCGCCTTGCAAGCAAAAGAAATCTCAAAACTCCTTTACTAATGGCAGCTCAATAGTAACAGTGGTTCCTTCTCCAAGCTCACTTTCAATTCTAATATTGCCATCCTGTTCTTTCACAACTTTCTCTGTAATAGCCAACCCCAGCCCAACTCCATTTGGTTTCCCGTGGGACATAAACGGCTCCAGCACTCTTTCAATAATACTTTCAGGAATGCCGACTCCTTTATCCTTGAACGAAATAACCAGTTTTTTATCATCTTCACTAAGATATGCGGTAACATACAACTCTCCCCCCTGCGGCATAGCGTCACAAGCATTTTTTGCTATTTGAAAGAAAGCCTGATACATCTCCCTGCGATCGACATTTATTAATAAATCCGGTCCCAATTTCTTGAAAAGTTTTGTCTTTCGATATTCAACATACTCTGCCAACAAATCAAGAAGTTCCGAAAGCATACGATGAGAACTCAACACTTTTTTATTTAGGACTGCCTTACCTTCAGAAAAACTTAGGGTGGTTAACACCAGATCAACAACAATATTTGATTGCTCAATCATCATTTGAATTACTTGGTTTACATCCGCGGAAACATTTTTCTTCCTGATATGTTCAGCAAGGTGTTTAATTGTAAGAATTGGTTTTTTGATATCCGAAATTAAAAACTTTGCAACCTTGCCGAGAGAAGTAAGCCGGTCTGTTTTTAGCAATTGTTCAACAAGCTCAGCATTCTCAAGGGCAATTGCAATATGCGCGGAGAACACCGAAAGGAATGTTTCATCTAAAGAAGTAAATACTCCTCTTTGGCTGTTCAACAATTGAATTACGGCAATAATAATTCCTGCTTTATTCTTTATCGGGAAGCAAAGCATTGTTTTTGTTTTGTATCCGGATTGCCTGTCAAAATGAGGAGCAAATCGTTTATCATTTGGAACATCAGCCAAGTTTATTATCTCTCCGGTTTTAGCTACCCACCCTGCAAGTCCTTGCCCAACTTGTAATCGAATTTCTTCAATATCTTCACCTCTTATAACCTTTGACCATAATTCATTGGTACTATTATCAACAATATACAACGTACCGCGGTCTGCCTGCGTTAATAGTGAAGCTGCCTGCACTATGGTATTAAGCACTTCATCTATCTTAATATTTGAATTAACTATTTGGGCTGCTTCAATAATTAACTTTAACTGTTCGATGTCCAAATCGTGCACGGTGCCCATATCGTTATCAGGCATCCGAATTTCGGGATTCGATTCTAATGACCGCGTAAATACGAATCGGTTATCTCCAAAACTTACAACTTCCGATTCAGGAGTATCATTAAAAATAAACTTGTCTTCATTAAGCTCTGTGGACTCATCCCGGGTGGGAATATCTTCAGCAGGCATTGAGGCTGAATCTATTTCTGATTCCAAGGCAGATAGTTTTTGCATTTCAAGAACTTCATCTACTGTCGCTGGTTCAGAATCACGTAATGGAATAAGATTTCCAAATTCATCAAATTCAAATTCTCTAATTGGCTGATCACCTGTCAAGTCATCGCCTGACCAAGGAATACCGGATTCAGATTCTTCTGGAGTAACACTCGCGGGTTGTTCAACAATTGACACTTGTTCAGTCAGTTTATCATCTTCTTCTGGGCTTGAAAAATCCCAAGAATATGATTCTGCCGGTTCTTCTCCTTCAGTTTCTTTAGCCTCAATCACTTCCTCATTACCGGTATATAGCAAATCAAGCTGAATATCTGAGGCAGCCGGTTCTGGTTCTGTTATTTCGGAATGAGAAGAAAAGTCTTCTAAAGTACCTTGCTTTGTTGATTCATTCTGCAATTCAGGAAAGCTCCAGTCTAAAGAAAAACTATCAACGGAAGTTTTTTGAGCATCTTCCAATTCGATATTTTCACCCTGTTCATTTTCAGAAAATTCAGGCAAATTTATATGATATTTCTCATCTTCCGCCAATATCGGATTTTCTTCCGGCTCAGAAAAGTTCCATCCCATCTTCGATATATCTTCCGGTTCAGCGGTAATATTGGTATTGTTTTCTGCTTCTGCAGCTTGTAAATTTTGAAAATCAGAAAAATTAAACGAGTCTTCAAAAGTGGCATTAAATCGTTTCGGAAAATTATCAATATTCTCACCATCAGAAGGCTCCGGAATAATAGGCTCTAATTTACGCTCTGTCTCTCCGGAAAGTGGAAAATCTTGGGTAGTATTCCTGTTAGTATATTCATACGGACCTACCGATGTATCGGCAGTTTTTAAAATTCTGTTAAGTTCATCGGGATAAATTTCTTTAGATGTATGATAATCAGAAAAATCACTTCGCGATGGGTCTAACCGTTGAATGGTATTGAGAATTGTTCGATGTTTTGATATGAGCGTGTTAATTTCTTTGCGCTGTAAAACATATACTGAACTTGGTTTATTTGCCACGGCGGATGATCTCCTGGAGATAGCCTCCATAAATTCTTTTTCCCCGAAGAAATCTCCTGTAATCTTTTCAAATATCCGCTGACCGTCTATAGGAGCGGAATACTTAATTTTCACTTCTCCATCTGTAAGAAGAAATATCTGATCGGCAGTATCTCCGGCTTGAAAAATAATATCACCCTCTTTGAAACTGATAACATCTTTCTGATTTAAGGATATCAGTAAATCATCCGGTGAAATATTTTCAAAAAGCTTATTTGCTTTTATAACATCGATTATTTTATTTTGTGCCATTCATTTACAAATTAGTGATTATGAAAAATAGAAAATACTAAATTTAAAGGGTTTTCTCAACATCGAGATTATTTTACTCCCGATGAACCAAAACCATTTTCACCCCGCTCAGTATCGCTTATAGTGTCAACTTCAATAATTTGAGCCTGATATACTTTTCCTATAACCATCTGAGCAATTCGATCCCCGCGTTTTATGGTGAAATGATTTTTTCCGAGATTTGCTAATATAATCTTTATCTCTCCGCGGTAATCTGCATCGATAGTACCCGGTGTGTTTAATACCGTGACTCCGTGTTCCGCGGCAAGCCCGCTGCGCGGGCGAACTTGAATTTCAAATCCTTTTGGAAGTTCGACTGCAAGATTCGTTGGCACCATTGCAATGCCGCCTGATTCAATAACCATATCTTCCATTAATGCCGCGCGTATATCCATTCCGGAAGAATCTTTAGTGGAATAGGCCGGCAGTTCTATATCAGAAAATACCGCGGCTAATCTTTTAAACGATAATGATAGCATTTCCATAAATCTATAAACATTCCTTTACAATTTTATACTTATTAATTTAATAATACTTTTCGCTTTATTAAAGAACGAACTGAATTTAATGTAAGAATTTTCCCTGCAAACAATACTGTAATAAAAAGAATGCTTAATGCCAATTTAATCAATATATGATTGTTTAAATATATATAAAATGAATAATAGACCGCGCCATACAAGCCAATCAAAAATAATATGCTCCCTATTTTTCGCCATTCATAGCTTACAGGGAATACTTTATTTGCCGCGAAATAAAACCCTATTGCCATTAGTGAATAACTGATTAAAGTGGATATAGCGGCACCCATAATATCAAAAACAGGTATCAATAAATAATTAGCAGCTACATTTGAGACAGCACCCATACCCATTATAAGCGGAAATATGAAACTTTTTTCCTTTATAAAGAGTCCTGCCGAAAAATTAAAATAAAATCCATTAAACAAATAGGCAAGCAGTACAACCGGAATAATAGATAATCCTCTCCAATACTCTTTGCCAACTAAAGAAAAATTAAACACTCTCAATGTTGCAATATCTGAAATGAAAAATGATAATATAACTAAAATGACCGCACCAATTGCCGTAAAATATGTAAAGACTTTAGCAAACAGGATTTTCCCTTCGGGTACTTTAGAATTCTCCAAAAAAAAAGGCTGCCAAGCGTATTGAAACATCGATACATAAAGCATCATAAAAATTCCTAATCGATAGTTTGCCTGATACACGCCAAGAGTTTCGTATCCTTTAAGTTTTTCAACTATCGGCCTATCTATCACTTGCATAAACATTGAGGCAATACCGGCAGGCAGATATGGAATCCCAAATCTAAAAAGCCTCCCGAGTAAATCACGGTCAAAAACACCGCGGAAGAACTCTGTCACCTCAGGCAGCAACAGCACAAAAGAAAGAGCCGATGCTATAAAGTTACTTATTAATATACTCTCAATACCCATATTCAGAAAAATAATAAAAACAATATTGAGAACTATGTTTAAGAGTATATTTGCTACGCGAATGGCTGAAAAACGAAGAACTTTTTTTTGCAGCCTTAGTGAAATATAGGGCAGTGCTGTCAGTGCATCCAGGAACAAAATCCCCGCGCAATACAGCCATAGATAATCATACTGCTTGGGAATATGAAACAACCCTGATAGAACAGGGCTGAATACTATGAGAATAACAACTATCAAGCTATCAACTATTAGAACCGGAACAAGTGCAGTTAAATAAATCGAACTTCGCTTCGCGGGATCTGCACTGCCTGCAAATTTAAGATAAGCAGTATCCATCCCAAAAAGGAATATTATATTGAGTACCGCGATAGGAGCATAGAGGTTAGCAATAATCCCGTAGTCTGCAGGGTGAAAAAAGTGAGTATGAAAGGGAACTAATAAAAAGTTTAGAAACCTCCCAAGTATCGTGCTTAGTCCGTAAAGAAAAGTATCCTTAGTAAGCTGCTTTAGTTTGTCTTGCATAAAACAAACTGGACTTAATGATTATTAATTTGAAGCTCTAACGAAATATCCAATGCGCGTGCACTATGCGTGAGTGCCCCCACTGAAATATAATCCACACCTGCCAATGCAATCTCTTTTACCGTCTCCAAATTTACACCGCCGGAAGCCTCAGTCTTGCACTTGTCACCAATCAACGCGACTGCTTCCCGCATTTCTTCAATAGAAAGATTGTCAAGCATAATAATATCAACCGGCAAACTTAGTGCCTCTCTTACCTGCTCCAATGATTCAGCCTCTACTTCAATTTTTAGTCCGGGAAATTTTTCATTTCTATAACTTATGCAGCTTTGTACAGCTTTAGTCAGTGAACCTGCAACTTGAATATGATTATCTTTAATAAGAAATAATTCAGAAAGAGTTGACCGGTGATTTTGACCGCCTCCAAGCTTCACTGCAAGTTTATCAAGCAAGCGCAAACCCGGAACAGTTTTTCTTGTATCAAGTATCTTGGCTTTCGTACATTCAGTGAGAAGAACATACTGTTTTGTCACGGATGCTATGCCGCTCATTCGCTGTAAAAAGTTTAACGCGGTTCTCTCGGCAGTTAGAATTGACGATGCAGTACCATTCACATTTGCAAGAATATCGCCTTTCGAAACAACCGTGCCATCATTAATAAGTATATTAAAAACTATTGCAGGGTCAACGAAACGGAAAACACTTTCTGCAATAGATAATCCTGCAACAACCCCGCCCTGCTTAGCAATAAATTCGCCTGCTGCCCTATCATTTTTTAAAAATATTGCATTTGTTGTAACATCCCCATCACCCAAATCCTCGTGAATGGAGCACGCTATTAGTTCATTAACACGAATATCAAAAGCATTTTCATTCATAAAGATGTTTCAATTTATCTATAAAAAATCCGGGTGGGCGGCAGGCTCGTTTTGTCTCAAGTTTAATAAATAAAAGATCAATATGGCCTTCAACAATCACAACTCCGCGCTCAAGATTTCTTATGGTATGTTCAATTCTAATTTTTGAAACCGGCAATTCCGGAACACGCGTTTCTATTTCTAACTCTTCATCGTAAAAAGCAGCATTCTTATATTGAATAGCTGCCGAATGGACAGGCATCATAAAGCCTTCCGCTTCAAGATTTCGATAAGGCAAACCAAGATCACGCATCATTTCAGTTCTGCCAACTTCAAAGTATTCAAAATATTTCCCGTTATATACAAAACCCATCTGATCCGTATCGGCATATCTCACCCTGACTTTGCTAAAGTGTTTTAACATATAAATTATTCTATCACTTTACCCATTTGAGAAAACTTTTCTACTCTTTGTTCAATAAGTTTATCAGGTTTGATTTTTTGTAATGGTTTAAGCTCCTCAAGCAGTACGGCTTTCAAGGTGTCCGCCATCTCTTGGTGGTTTTTATGCGCACCGCCCAGTGGTTCAGGAATAATTCTATCAATCACCTTCACTGTTAATAAGTCGGGGGCAGTTAACTTCAGTGCCTCCGCTGCCTGCTCCTTATAGTCCCAGCTGCGCCAAAGAATACTTGAACAGGATTCAGGGCTTATGACCGAATACCAGCAATTTTCAAGCATTAATATTCTATCACCAACACCAATGCCAAGCGCACCGCCGCTTGCGCCCTCGCCAATGATAACCACTATGACGGGAACTTTTAATTTGCTCATTTCAAACAAATTTCGTGCAATTGCCTCCGCTTGTCCCCGCTCCTCTGCTTCAATGCCCGGATATGCACCCGGAGTATCTATCATAGTGATAATTGGTTTATTGAATTTTTCCGCGAGTTTCATCAATCGCAATGCCTTGCGGTAGCCTTCAGGATTGGGCATTCCAAAATTACGAAATACATTCGACTTTGTATCGCGTCCTTTTTGGTGTCCGATAATCATAACTTTCTGATCACCCAATTGAGCAAACCCGCCCACGATGGCTTTATCATCTTTCACGCCTCGGTCGCCGTGCAGTTCAATAAAGTACCGCGTCATTAAATATATATAATCTAATGTATATGGGCGATCCGGATGACGCGCGAGCTGAACCCTTTGCCATCGGGTCAGATTCTTGTAAATACTCTCTTTCAGTTCATTCACTTTTTCCTCGATAATTTTTATCTCGGGTTCTATATGAAGACTGTCCGAAACTTTGCGCATCTCAACAAGTTTTTCTTCAAGCTCAGCTATCGGTTTTTCAAATTCTAATATTGTTTTTGCCATAATTCTAATCTCCCGAAAAGATTTTAATGAATGATTTCGAAAGTATTTCTAAATCTAACCAAATATTTTGATTCTTTGCATAGAATATATCTAATTTATCGGAGTTTTTTTCATCTCCAGAGTCAATAAACCACAATCCTGTAATTCCTTTTTTCCCAAAATATATATTTGTTGAGTTATTTGTTTTAGGACCAACTAAACTCATCTTCCCAATAAAAACCAATGGGAAATCGCGATACCAACTTTTAACTGCACTAAGCCTGTTTTTTGAAAACATAAAGGGAAATAGTATTAGAAAAAGCAATGGAATCACAAATATCCCCGCGATGTCAAGAATTCTTTTTATTGCCTTATGTGCCGGCTGCTTGAGATTATAATATATATCCACGAGCGGTATATCATCAAGCATTGTTATTTCTGTTTTGCCGACAATAAACTGCATATCACTGCCGGCTACTTTAAACTCAATTTCACTGTTATGCAAAGCAGATACCAATTCCATAATTTTCGTGTATGGAATATCCCCTGTTGAAAAAATTATTTCTGTTACTTTATGTTCTTCAATTATCTTGTCAATATTTGTCAACGAACCAATAATAGGAACCCCTTCAATTTCAAGCCCAACCTCTTTCATATCTGATGAGATATATCCGGCAAGTTGATAATATTCTGTTTTTTTTGAAAGAAGCCTGGCTGCAATAGCTTTTGCTGATTCAGATGTTCCTACAATCAGAGCATTCTTTCTTCCTGAATGGTAAGGATTTCCTAATTTTAATCCAAATTTTGCTAATAACCGCCATATAATAAAAAATACTGCCGCGAATAAGTAAGTTAATAAAACAACACCGCGGCTATATCCGTATTCTTTAAAAAAGTATGAGAATGAAGATATAAAAAAGAAACTTAGCACTAACGACATAATCGCGCGATGGATTGATATTTCATCACGCTTATAAACTTTTAAAAAACCGGCTCCCAACAAATGAATAAATACGGGTAAAGTATAAACAGCAAGAACCGCGAACTCAGGAAAACCACTCCATTGCTTGATAATAAACAATACTTTCTCTGCAAAGTATATCGAATATTCAAAAATCAGCACATCTATTGTAACCGAAAATATAATGAGCCGCTTTCTTGCAAAAAACGCCACAGCCTGCCGAACAGAGATGCCAATGCTAAGAATTAATTCGATAATCCAATATGAGGCGAAATGCTTTCGTACAAAAAGCCGCATAGCATCATAGAATATACGCGTTTCATTAATATTGCTCCTTTTCGTACTCTCTCCCTTGAAGTGGATTATCTGGGCAGAATGAACATAGTAAACTTTGTTCCCTGTTTTTTGAACACGATAACACCAATCCAAGTCCTCCCCATACATAAAAAACTGTTCATCAAGACCACCTATTTTTTCATAAACAGATTTCCGAATCATCATATATGCACCGGAAACAGCATCTACTTCAAAGGATTGATTCTCATCAAGGTAGGTAAGGTTATACCGCGCGAATAGTTTAATATTCGGAAAGAGGGAACTGAGACCAGACACTTTACAAAATGAAGTCCAAGGTCCAGGGAAACCGCGCCGACAGGATAATTGCAATGTCCCATCTGAATTGAGAACTTTACAACCGGCTAATCCAACTTCATCGTGTAATTCCATAAAGCTTAACATCTCGTGCAAAGTATTCTCGTTCACAATTGTATCAGGGTTTAGCAGCAGGATATATTTTCCACTTGCCCGATGTAATGCTAAGTTATTTGCTTTTGCAAATCCGATATTCTGTTTGTTAATTATGGCGGTAACTGAAGGAAATTTTTTTTTCAGCATTTCAATGCTGCCGTCACTCGATGCATTATCGACAACAATTATTTCAGCAGCAATTCCTTTTAGCGCGGGGACAAGAGATAAGAGAAGATTTTCGAGAAATTCTTTAACATTATAGTTTATTATTATGATAGATATATCCACATTGCATCCTAATGCATTCCGGTCATTGATTGCAATCTGAGCTTCCAAACCAGCCAGGCCGCTTCATAAACAATTTTCTTGGACATTTTAGATGTCCCAAGGTGTCTGTCCATAAATATTATTGGAATTTCTTTTAAGCACGCACCTTGCTTCCAAGCCATAAAATTTATTTCTATTTGGAAAGCATACCCATTTGAATTTATCTGTTTTAGATTGATAGATTCAAGAACTTCACGCCTGAAACATTTATACCCGCCTGTTGAATCAACTATAGGCATTCCGGTCACCCACCGTGTATAGATGTTTGCAAAGAAACTCAGCAAAAGCCTTTGCATAGGCCAGTTAACAACATTCACCCCGTGGATATATCGGCTGCCAAGCACCATATCGTGAGTTTCAATTTCACGAAGAAAATTTTCTATCTCTCTGGGATCGTGCGAATAATCCGCATCCATCTCGAAGATATAATCATATCGATTCTCGATAGCATATAGGAAGCCCGCGCAATACGCGGTTCCAAGCCCCATCTTGCAGGGGCGGCGAAGAATATGAACGCGTCCTTCTGTTTTAGAAAGACTTTCAACAAATTCCCCTGTGCCATCAGGTGAATTATCATCAACCACCAATATGTGGAGATTTTCCGGATACATTTCGAACAAGTCAGGAATTAAATTCTTAATATTATCTAACTCATTAAATGTCGGGATTATTATTAACGAAACTTTAGCCATCTATAAATGTTTTTTGAATTAATCTTAAATATATTAATTATAATGGCCTTTGCCAAATAACACAACTAAAACTGTTCTTAACAATATTTTCAAATCCATCCTAATTGACATATTTTCAATATAAAATAAATCAAACTTTACTTTTTCCTTAACATCTTCAACTGTTTCATCGTATTTGTGCTTTACCTGTGCCCATCCGGTTATCCCGGGGCGCACTTTTAATCTTCTTTTATAATAAGGGATTTCTTTCGACAACTTCTCGACAAAGAACGGACGTTCAGGGCGAGGACCAATCAGACTCATTTCACCCCGCAGGACATTCCACATTTGCGGTATTTCATCTATTCGCACCTTTCTTATAAATCTCCCAACTGATGTTACGCGGGGATCATTCTTCCGAGACCATACCGGACCGGTTTTAGTCTCGGCATCAATATACATAGATCGAAACTTCACGATTTTAAAAGGGCTGCCGTGTATGCCGCATCTTTCTTGCCGATAGAATACCGGTCCCCTACTATTCAGTTTAATGGCAATTGCAGCAGCTATTATCAAAGGGGAAGCTGTAATCAACATTAATGCAGCAATTGTAACATCCATCAATCGTTTTACTTTCTGTTCCCACGCGGGCATAAGCTGCGGATTTATATCTATCAGCGGAACAGCATATAACTGGCTTGTCCGTGCCTGTCCACTCAATATTTCAAACAAATTCGGAACACTTTTAAGGCTAATATCGTGGTTTTCGCACTGTGAAATAATCTCAACCACCAATGTATTCTGGTGGTTTTCAACAGCGAAAATAACTTCTTTAATCTGGTAATCTGATATGATTTGTTCTATGTCAGACTGTAATCCTAAAACAGGCGATACAAGAAATGATTTTATACCATCAGAATATTCGAGTATATCAATAAACCCGACAATATCAATACCTAAGCCGCGATGCTCGCTGATTTCAGATGAAATTTCTGCAGCTAGTTTTCCTGTGCCTACAATTAGCGCGTTCTTTCTGCCAACTCCTTTAATTAGAAGATAACGCTGGATTAAGCGAAGACTTGCACGCCCTGCTGAAGTATATATAAACAATATCCCCCAATACAACAGTATTAACCCTCTTTGACCCGAACTAATACCGGAGGAAGAATCCTCCATAAATATCAAGAAAAAGAGAATAAAAATACCGACAAATGTTGCCTTAAATAGTGAAGATATCTCGTCAAATCTTGAAAGGGCAAACCAAGATTGATATAACCCTACAAATGCAAAAATGAAAAACCAAAATAAATAAACCAAAACCATTGGTTCCCATAAATTGGGTACACTAAAAAGGTCGAACATTCCGCAGACCCTAATATTGTAGTACGTTATCCAAGCAAGATTAATTGCAAATAGATCCACTAACAAAAGCAGAAATTTTTCTTTTCTCTTATTCACCGTTATCCGTGCTTATTGTTCTATTATGAGTGAGTATTTTATATTATAAATATTCGTAACTGTTTAGGTAAAAAACGAGTATTTTTTGTTTCCCGATAGGGAATAAATGTTTGTAGAAAAAACTTACCACGTGCAGCCGTGATTTCCCGTAGGGAATATATGTTTTGTTCGTTACCTGTCCCTAAAACGACATATATTCCCTAACGGGAAAAATAGACTTGTGGTTTTGCTTTTTTTTACAAACATTTTTCTCCTAACGGAGAATAGTAAGACTACCTAAACAGTTACAATTATTCTTATTTTTACAAAACCTAAAGATAAAAATTATTTTCTAATGAATGAGTAGATTGTTTTGATTTTTTTGAGAAATCATTGGATTTTTATAGGAACGAGATGTATATAGCCGTGACCAAAAAAAGGAATGATATGCTTGAAGAATATATATTGTAGAGGCGACCGGCCGGTCGCCCTTACGAATCCCAAAAAGACAGGTATGTTAGAAGACTTGATATTCATTCTTTTGATATAATTTTTTTTTAGTTATAGTTTCTTATTCATCACGGGGTAATTCATTTGATACGCGAGTATGACAAATTTTGCATCATACGAATCACGCTTTGTTAACTTAGATTTAATCGCGCGGTAATAATTATCTATCTTAAGATATTTAGTATTTTCCACCAATGTCCCAGAATTTTCAATCAAGGATATAACCTTGGGTGATATATCGGAGTTTGTTGATTCTCTGCCTGATATAATAAGATAGACAATATTTGGTTTCAACACGGCAAGGCTGTTTGCTACCAAGGCGGAATCGTTCCCATCAATAGATGGCAGTCCCTTTGACAAATATTTTCGATAAAAATCAAAAGTCAATTTTTCATCTGAAATTACCATCGCGTTAGACCGTGTTAATGACGCGGTCATTTCTTTCCAAGGCGATGCGTAAACAGGCACCAAAAAGTTCCTGTTTGCGCCAAGGTTGTAAATGGCATAGAAATTTAAACAGAAAAAGTATCCGAAGTAACATATACGCAGCCATTTGATAGGAAGGGCAATTCCTATCATCGTGATAAGTAAAATGAAAAAAGGGAACACGAAAAATGTTCTTGGCGGAATATAGATGAAACTCGTGTGATGCGTGACAAATGTTGTTATTAGTGATGTGTACAATATTCCCGATATAATTATGAAAAGAATTAGGGATAAAATACGACTTTCTTGCTGCCTGAAAAGATTCCTAAAGGTCAGGAACAAACTTACTGGGATAATAATAATGCCCAAAAGCACGATTGGTTCAAACGGAAATACTGTCTCCGGTATGAAAAAAGTGTAACAACAATAGAAAAATTTCAGTACAACCGAAAATGGAGATGAATTAAAATCAGCTATCGAGCCAAAAGAACCTGAACTGATTCTGTCTAACTGATAATACAACGTAACTACCCAGGGCGTGAATGACAAGAAGCAAAGAGCAATGATTTTTAGATAAGAAACAGTTTTTGATCTTTTGAAAAACAAGAGAAATGCAAAATGCACGGGAATTATAATCGATGCAGGATAATTGCTATATAGAATACAGATGTAACCCAACAGCAATAAACCGGATGATTTAATAGTATCGGACTCCATCCACCGATAAAACATTACCGTAGTGAGTGAAACAAGACCGGCAGCAAAGGCATAATAGCGTAACATTGGTAAAAAAAGCCACGCCTCTGCAGAGACCGAGAGAAGAATAAAAGCAATTCGTGCCCCTTGACCTTTTAGTAATGTCGTGTAAAGGATAAAAGCCGAATACAAGAAGAAAACCGCGTTTACAAATTGAAAAGCCCGTGCCGCAGCTTCGGACACGCCAAAGCCTATTGTCCATATTTTCAACAGAAAAAAATATAGCGGCGGGTGAAAATCGTTTCGCAGCATTGCAAAGAATTCGTGTCCGGGACTAAGAGCAGCCAGATAGCTACATATTTCATCGCCCCAGAAACTTTTTGTTAAGAAAGAGGTAATCGATATCAGAGCAGCCGTAATAACCATTGATAAAATGAAATAATTACGTTCAGTACTTATTTTGCGCGAGAAATTCCTCAGGCTCATTATTTCCTCAAAATGTGTTATAAATAGGATTTCATAAATTTAAACATTTAAAATAATAATAAAGTAACTAATCTGGGCTCGTCAAGAAATAACCTTCAGATCATCCAACATATAATCCTTTCTGGTATTAGCGTCTTCGCGTGAGAAATTGTTAATTTTATGTAACTGTTTAGGTCAAAAATATTAGAAATAGGTATGAAAAATAAGAATTTGTTATATATTTGATAGTCACAAAAAAATAATGAATTGAACAGCACAGAAAAGATAGCGAAATTAGAAAGGATAATAGCCCTTCAATCCG
>CAIYTF010000114.1 GCA_903929035.1 uncultured Ignavibacteriales bacterium | reverse complement strand
TTAGTGGTGTTAATACTCGTGAAATCGAAGTTCATCACATAATAGCCGTTTCGATTTTCTGTCGGATTTTTACCTGCATATAGCTCTCCGAACAACGAATCGAATTCAGCTTTATATTGCACACCATAATAATAATTCAGCGTTGAAATTAATAATGATTTTCCGAACCTGCGCGGACGAAGAAAAAACAGGAAACTGTTTTCATCGCTTTCTAATTTCTCGATGTAATTCGTTCTATCCACATAATACAATTTCTTTTGTATCAAGCTCCTGAAATCGGAAATGCCATATGATAATTTTCTTTTGATTTTCATAGTTGTACAGAAAATTTATAGAATACTTGTATCGCATTGTTCATATTGTAAAAATAACCTATACATCAACTATATACAAATCATACAATGAAATTTCACACCGTCACAGATATCAGGACTATATTTAAGATATGCTCACTCAAGACGAAGAATGAAATAATCAGGAGTATCTACAATCGAATTATATTTTTTACAAACATACTCTAGCATTTTAGCTTCTTCAATGGTCTGAAATGATTGTTTTTGACCAACTAAATACTTAGCTCCCATTTTCACCTTGTTTCCTAAAAATAGGGAGTCCAAATCTGTTGTTGCTGAATTCCATCCCTTACGATCGCATAAATATAATATAACAGGATTTCCTCCGCTAACCGTTACAATCAATTCATTTCTCCGCGTTTTTTTTTGAACTGCAGATGCGAGTTCAAATAAAGAAGTATTGTATGACTCGCTATTCATAAACCTTTCATAACGGAGATAGCTTAGAGTAAATATTCCTAAAAGACTAAGAATAACCAATGAAGCAGCAATAGGTTTATTCAGGAATGACTCATATATATAGTCAATGTCAAGATATTTATCAAAGGCTTTTCCAACAAAAACCACAGCCGGAAGAATAAAAGGGAGTTGATAGTATTCGTGAACTTGGTTTCCCTTGGCAACAATAACGAAGTATATTATTACAGCAATAAGCCAGTAATCGAAGAACTTTTCCTCTTTGCTTTTTCGTTTAATAAATAAACCAATGACGAAAAATATAAAGCCTATATAGGTCAGATGCCGTTCGGCAATGCTTTTAAAGAACACGTCATTATAGAATTTGAGGGTTACAATAGTATCAAAATTTCCCCATTTATGCGAACCGCCAAAGCCCCAAATACCAAAAGTCAGACCAGACCCTATTGCTATTTGATGAGCGTGAAAATACCAGCCAAAGACAGGTAGAATCACGATGAGGGCAAAAAGCCAGATATCTTTTGTTTTAAATACATTTTTCTGTAAATGCAATTTTGCAAGGTAAAAGAGCGGTAATAATAGATACAGGGATGGAATCTTCAATAGCGCGGCCATTGCCACAAATATAGCTGCTAAAATAAAATGCCGTACGGCATTGCTTTCAGTCCATCGAGAAAACCAGTATAGTCCCCAAACACTCGACATTAGCATTGCGGATTCAGGCATAAAACTACGACCATAAAATATATTTAGCGGTATTATCGCGTAAATAAAGGTTGCCCAAAGAGCCGTTTTTTCTGAAATAATTTTTTTTACTAAAAGGTATAATCCATAAATAGTTGCAATAGAAAATATAACAGACAGTAGCCGTCCCCAAAGTACATCTGTGCTGAAGAGTTTATAAAGAATAGAAACAGCGAATTGATAGATAGGGAATTCCGATTCAACATATCCTGGTGTATTGCCGCCCCAGTCAATTTGTGGATAAAGAAGATTATACCCATTTTCGTAGAAATTGCGAGACATTGCCGCTGTGTCCGACTGACGCCAAGAATGCCATCCAGCTATTGGAAATGAAATATGATACAAGCGCAATAGTAAAGCCAGGAATAGAATTCCGTAAATATTATATTTTTTCATATTGATAATTATTATTCTGCAATATTAAATAGTAAGCGGAAACGTAGATTTCTCTCGATCGCTCCATATCCAGATATCATTAAGAAAAAAATTGAAGATAATCGATAGTTCAATCGCGATAGCACTTGAAAGCATAAGTTCAAGTTTAAGAGCTTCCTTAAGAATATATAAACAACCCATATTAACAACTACGCCACTTGTGCCGACAATCGAAAATTTCACGAATCGTTTTTGCAAAAGAATGGAAATAGGAACGAGAATATTTTTCAAAATCGCAAATAAATATTTCTAAAAACATATAAAAAAAAAGTATAAACAAAGTTAGTTATAATTTCCATTATGATTTCGAAAAATTCTCAGAAAGGTTCAAAATTAAAATTTTGATAGAAATCGAAATTTAGTTTTGATGTTATATAAACGGAATATTTAGGCGGTAAATCATAATTGTATATCAGAGCGATGCTTGTCAGCTGCTTCCCTTTCATCGCCTCATTATCAATATGAAATCCTATACCGCTGCTTCTGTAAAATTTTGTGTTTTTCAATTCATTAAGGTTGTTATATACTGTTCCAACATTCAGATTGGCAAAAGAAGCAAATCTCAATACAAAAAAAGAAAATTCAAGGGGTAACCGATTCTCCCAGTTTATAACCAGCATATTCCTGCCGCTAAAATAATCCTCGGCATAGCCCGGCAGTCCGTTCGTTTCACCAAGAGTTATATTTCGGCTATAACCAATCGGCTGATTAGCTGATGTGTAATTTGCAATTTTAATGCCGGAAAGGAACTTGTTTTTATAACGAAAAAATACATTAATTTGAGTAAAATCGGTGGTATTTACCGGTCTGCCGCTTATTATATCTGACTTTAATATATGTAATATTGCCGCATAAAAACTATTTATAAAAAACGAATGCTGCATATTTAATGCAAGCCGATAATCTGAAAATTCTTTTCCGCTGTGAACTTGTATTGCAGAAGTTGCCGAAATATTGGTTCCAAGAGGAATATCTTCATAATCACAAAGTTGATTAATGGTTTTTACTTCAGCAAATATTCGATTTAAAAATTGAAAGCTAACAAATAAGTAGTTATTGTTGGCATCAAAATCAACGTAAGTCCTTGATCCTTTATATAGTGTCCAAGTATTAAATGAACCAATCGTGAAGCTAAGAATGGGTGCTTTAGAAAATCTGTGAGTAAAATATATATTAGAAACCCATTCATCATATTTAAGAGAAGAAATTATCTTACCTTGTTCGAAAGTCGGGTTGTTTACTTCGGACTTAGAAACATAAAAAGAGATGCTGTTATCCCTATCATCGGAAAGAAACGGTTTTGACAGATAAAATGTTCGGATTGTTTCGAATGGCATTAATTTATATTGAATTATAGTATTCCAATGTGAACCAAATAACTGTTTATCTGAATATATAATTGAATAATTATCTTTCTTGCCTTCGCCTGATTGGCGGTCATAGCCCACAGAAAGACTTTTACCATATCCAAATAGGTTCGCTTCATTAATCCCCAAACTAAATTTTGACTTTTTTGTGGAGCTGAATGCCGCATTATAAGTTTTAGAAATTTTTTCACCAACAAATACTTTTGCGGTAGCAGAATCGGCAATGGCAGTATCAAGAATAATTCTGACATTCCTTAAAAAGGAGTAGTCCCTTAGAACCCTCTCTGATTCTGCAATATTAATATTGTTAACCGTGTCATTTTCCGAAAAAAGTAAGCCCTGGCGAATTGTATTTTCCCGAGTAGGAGTATGAAAAAATTCCATAATATCATCAACAAATTTATAATTTGACAAATATAAATCAGTAAGTCCAAAATTTGTCACTTCAATCCTTTTTATTTTATAAAAATGTGAAGTGTCTTGTGATTTTGTTGTTGAAGAGAGTAAAATCAGCCCGCCGAAAATACAAATAATCTTACTTGAGTACATCCATATATTCCTGGTTGATATGTTCAATATTTGATGGGAAATATACTATGAGAGTCATCAATGTTTTTAAACCAAATCACAAAACAATCTCTCGATACTCCGAGCAAACATCCCCTGTAAAGATTATGAGCCAAGCTTTCAGGTTGGATATCGCTTTAATCTCGTCCAATGCCAAGTAGCCTTTTACTTGTTCAATTCCGGCAGTTCTAACTTCATCGAGTTTGCCGGCGTTTTCTTTTTTGATATACTTCAACTCGAAAAGATGTTGATACTTTGGGCGATATTGATTCTTTTCCAAGAACAGCAAATCCGGATATTTCTTGTTCGTTTCAGGTTCGCTTTTGATAAAATACGAATTTGTGATGGACACGTAAACCATAAAGATCATCTTGATGTATTTCTCGTCGAATTTGACAAGGTCGCGGTTTGACAACAGCATCAAAATACTTTCGATTATTTTTATCAAAGGCGTGACATCGTTGGTGTTCGCCATCGCTCTTATCGCATTTTTGATTTCTTCCGTCTGAGTGTCGATGTCGAAATCATCGTTTAACATCTCGGCGAAGAAATGCCAATATACCTCTTTTATCACGTAGTTCGGTATCTCGAACGATAACTCGAAATCCAAAGGTTCTTTAATGGTCAGCAGTCCGTTATAATACAGCAGCGAAATAAAATCCCCCACCGTGAAATTTCTTTCAAAACTGTATATTT
>CAIYTF010000113.1 GCA_903929035.1 uncultured Ignavibacteriales bacterium | reverse complement strand
TTGTTCAGGGCGTAAATGACACTCTTGATTCCGTTATCGGACCGCTTAATGTTGCCGCGGAGTATGTAGATAGAATCTCGAAAGGAGATATCCCGAGCAAGATTACAGATAAGTATAATGGCGATTTCAATGAAATAAAGAGCAATATTAATCAGCTTATCGCGGCAATGAATGAAATTACCGAGATAACGGGTAAAATCGCCTCCGGTAACCTGAGTGTCGCCGCGAATGAAAGATCGGATCAGGATCAGCTGATGCGAGCACTTAATGCTTCTATCGATGCCATAAATGCTCTGGTTACCGATGTAAAGGTTCTCGCGAAAGCCGCATCGGAAGGAAATCTTGCAACGAGAGCGAACGCGAGTAAACATCAAGGCGATTTCAGAGTGATTGTCGAAGGTGTAAACCATACCGTTGATGCGGTGGTTCAGCCGATAAATGAATCGAGTAAAGTCTTAGAAATACTTGCTCAAGGTGATTTAACTGCACGTATGAACGGCGAGTATAAAGGAGATTTTTCTCTTATTAAAGAAAGCGTGAACGGATTAGCTTCGTCATTCAGCAGCGCGCTGACGGATGTGGCAGCTGCAGTTGAGGCAACAGCAAGCTCAAGCGGTCAAATATCTTCAAGCGCGGAACAGATGGCAAGCGGAGCGCAAGAACAAAGCTCGCAAACTACAGAAATAGCCGGTGCTATTGAGGAGATGACTACCACAATTTTGGAGACAACCAGAAACTCCGGTATGGCAGCTGAGCAGGCCAAAAAATCAGGCAAAGCTGCCGAAGACGGCGGAGAAGTAATAAATGAAACCATAGACGGAATGAACCGTATTGCCGAAGTGGTGAAAAATGCCGCTGTAATGGTTAAAGAACTCGGAGCTAACAGCAAGCAGATAGGAAAAATAGTCGGAGTAATTAATGATATAGCAGATCAAACAAACCTGCTTGCCTTAAACGCCGCGATTGAAGCAGCGCGCGCCGGCGAGCAAGGAAAAGGGTTTGCCGTGGTGGCGGATGAAGTTCGAAAATTAGCAGAAAGAACTTCTAATGCCACTAAAGAAATCGGAGAGATGATAAATAAGATTCAAACCGATACCGGAAGTGCAGTTGATTCGATGGAATTAGGCACCCGAGAAGTCGAAAAAGGCATCAAGTTTGCCGAGAAATCGAGTAAATCGCTAAAAGACATAATCGCGAGTGCTAACGGAGTAGTCGAAGTTATTGGTCAGGTTGCAGCCGCGAGCGAAGAGCAAGCCAAGGCAGCGGAAGAAATCAGCAAGAGTATCGAAGGCATTAATAATGTTACTCAAGAATCGGCTTCAGGCGTTCAGCAGATTGCCAAAGCTGCCGAAGATTTGAATAACCTCACTGTTAATTTGCAGAACCTTGTTGCCCGGTTCAAGCTTGACGATGCGGGTTCGCGCAAAAACACTTTTGAAAGAAGTGTCGTGAAAAGCGACCTTTTTGTCAGAGGCAACGGACATTTGGTAAAAGTATAATAATAATTGTAAATGGTTAATTCGGTTGTTGTTTGTAGCCGTAACAAAATGAAATTGAAAATGGCAAAATATACCGGAAAAAGAATGATATGCTTAAAGAAAATATTGTAGGGGCGACCAGCCGGTCGCCCTTACGTGCCACAAAAAGGCAGGTGTTAGAAAAAGTTAATTTTTCATTAACCATTAATAATAAACCGATATAAGAAAGAAACTATATGACTAATTATTCACATTCAGCCGACACTCTTCTAAAAAAGTTAGAAACCCTTGAAGAGGAAAACGAATTTCTGAAAGCCAAGTATGAACACGACATTGCCGAATGGAAACAGGCAGAAAAAGCAATCCAAAATACAATTTTAGAACTTGAAAAATCTAATTCGGAAAAAGAAAAATTCTTTTCCATTTTAGCACACGAGTTGAAAAGTCCATTTCTGGGTCTGCTTGGGTTAACCGGAATTATGGATATTGACAGTAATAAATTGTCATTAGAGGAATTTAAACTGTATAGCAGCGCGGTGCATAAGTCTATGGAGAATCTTTATAAGCTGATAGAAAATCTATTAGAATGGGCAAAACTCCAAAATGGATCAATCGCGTTCTCTCCTCAAGAACTATGCCTATTTGATGTTTTTTTGGAAAGCAAAGAGTCCATTAAGCTAAGAGCATTGCAAAAGGGAATCACTATTATCAATGAAATTCCGGAGAATTATAAAATTTACGCGGATGAAAAAATGATTTCTTCTGTTTTTGGGAACTTGTTATGTAATGCCGTTAAATTTACTCAAAAAAACAGAAGAATAATTGTAAGAGCAAAAGAACGAGAAGACGGGATGATGGAAATTTCGGTGAAAGACACGGGCATCGGAATTCCCCGCGATTTAGTCGGCAAGTTATTCACGTTAGGTGAAGATGTGGGCAGAGAGGGCACCGATAATGAACCGAGTACCGGATTGGGCTTAATGCTTTGCAAAGATTTTGTTGAAAAGCACGGGGGGAAAATTTGGGTGGAAAGCAAAGAAAACTATGGAAGCACTTTTTACTTTACACTCCCCGGTTTGAAGAATATCCCAATGAATGGTGGAAAAGTATCCGCCGGTCCCTGTATCTTACAATTAAATCAATCTAAAGAAAGTTAAAAAATTATGAAAACCCATAATATCCCTGACTTGCATATAGGCAATTTACGGCAAGACGCTTCAGATTTCCTCATCATTCCTATTGAAGAATTATTGAAGCATTTCCGGTATTATTTGCAGAATCCACACCGCCCTTCTTATCATCAATTACTTTTGATTCAAGACGGAACCGGTGAGTTTCAAATAAATTCGGTGAAATTTTCCTATACACCGGAAACGCTGATAGCAGTTTCTAAAGGGCAGGAGACAACATTCAGCTTTGGCAGTGAAACCGGAGGCTATGCACTGCTGTTTAGCGATGATTTTTTTTATTTGGACCCTGAAAACATTAGCTGGGTTAATAATCTGTCTCTATTTAACAATTCAGCCGAAACATACACTAAAGTCCCTTCTGAAAGAGAATATATGGAACTCTTACTTTGGCTTAGGCGAATCGGAAACGAATTTCTTTCAAGAGAGAATGTTTCGAAAGACGAGATACTCATTAATATGGTCAGGAATATCCTGACAGAGTCGGAACGAGCCTACAAGGGAATTTACCGGAGCAGGGCAATAAGCAATGGTAGTTAGAGTCTTCTGAAAAAGTCAAAATGTTTATTCGCCGTTCCTAAATAGCAGCCACTTGTATGCCATCAGTTCATCGGTTCAGACAAACCGGCGCAAAAGTATCAAGTTTCACAAGGTTTTAAAAAATAACCCTCTCTTTGTATTGATAACAAAATCAAATGTACTTTATAGAGTGAATTCATAAATTGCTTTGAAAGTTTGGTTAATAAAAAAAAATTAATTTTGCTCCATTCCTCCATTTTAAAAAATAATATTTAAAAAAAATCCTCTAAATATCATAAAATCCTTTAATCTTCAATATTTTAATTGAAAAGAAACCTTTATTAAGGTAAATTGCATTAGTTATGCGAAAATTTTCTTTTACCAAAATGAATGGTGCCGGAAACGACTTTATTATACTTGATGAAGAGAAAAATCCGGGATTAAGTCTTGATTCCGCGCTGATTCAAAAACTCTGCGACCGACGTTTTGGAATTGGTGCAGATGGGTTAATGACTATTGCTGATGCAAAAGACTCGGATTTTCGTATGACTTATTATAATTCCGATGGCTCAACCGGAAGTTTATGCGGTAATGGTTCGCGGTGCGCTCTGATGTATTTCTATACTAACAGGCAAAACCGGAATAAATCTTTGAGATTTGATTCGCTTGACAAACATTATAAAGGCGATATTTTAAACAGTATGGATGTAAGATTCTATCTTTCCAATCCTGAATGTTTGAAATTGAAGTTTATGATAAAAGCCGCGGGACAGCTAATCAAGGCAAGTTTTATTAATACAGGTTCGCCGCATATTGTTATCAATATTTCTGATGTGTTGATAGATGAGAAAAATCTTTCCGGCTATTGGAGTGATTTAGCTTCTTTCCCTGTATTTAGACTTGGAAAAGAAATTAGAATGCACGAAGACTTTCAGCCGGAAGGAGCAAATGTAAATTTCTATTCTCTAAAGGATGGGAAAATATTTATCAGAACTTTTGAACGGGGAGTTGAAGATGAGACCTTTGCCTGCGGAACAGGCGCGGCTGCCACGGCAATAGTTTCAAGTATTTTAGATGACTTGAAAACCCCTGCTACTTTGGTTACAAAGGCGGGGAAAATTTTGACAGTAGATTTTATGAGGACGGATGAGAGAATTGAAAATGTAACTCTTTCCGGACCTGCAGAAACTAATTTTAATGGTACAATCACAATTTAATTATAACGGAGAGAGAATGCCTAAGGTTCTTTTCACAGTTCAGTATGACGTGTTAGCAGATAAAAAAGCAGAATTTGTTTCTGCAATTAAAGAATTGAAATCATTGATTCATGCTGAGGGACTAGAAAGTTACTCGGTTTATGAAATCAAGGGAAAATCAAACGGTTTCGCTGAGGTATATAGCTTTTCATCTTTGGAAAGTTACGAAAACTTTGATGATGCTGAAGACGAAAGAATTAATGTATTAATTTCAAAAATAGAATCATTAAAGGTTCATAGCACAACTAAATATTCAACATTGATTGAATTATAGTTACTTTCTATTGAAGACAAGCAAATAATAATAGTCCTTTTC
>CAIYTF010000112.1 GCA_903929035.1 uncultured Ignavibacteriales bacterium | reverse complement strand
TATTCGGGTCACTTACCCTTACTTTGCATTGCTGCGAAATTGTATTCGGGATTGTCCATAGATAATATCCAGTGTTTGATAGAATACTGTCTTTTAACCCGGTCCACGTTGCACCGTTGTTAACGGTGTATTCTATCTTCACAATTGCAAGATTCGTTGCGTTCCATCTTACCGTGTCTATTGTTCCAACTGTCAACACCTCACCGCCGTTTGGCTTTAGCACCGTGATGGACGGTGCAGTACTCATAGTGAATACACTATCGCTAGCATCACTTGTAACTCCGCCCGCGTCCGTTACACGTATTTTACAGTTTGTAGAGTGTACTGAAGGTACCGGATTCCATACATAATTGCCATTCGAGGGTGTTTTTGCCACTATCGTCTGCCAATTAAATCCATTATCTGTTGTAAGCTCTATTTTTACTGAATCTACGCCGGTACTCGTCCAAATGATATTTTGAGATGATAATGATTTTAATACTTCACCGCCATTTGGACTAATTAAGCGAACTGATTTTGGCACAATAGTAAAAATATTATCACTTACATCACTGATAATACCGCCCCCGATATCTGTTATTCGTATCCTGCAGTTTGTTGATGTTATCGCGGGTAACAGATTCCAATAATAATTACCATTGGATGCCGTTTTCGATACAATAGTCTGCCAGTTAACACCGTTGTTTGTTGTGAATTCTATTTTTACCGAATCAATTCCAGAACTTGTCCAAATAATATTCTGCTGTGACGGCGATGTTAGTACTTCCCCGCCATTCGGTGAAATAACCCGCAATACTTTTGGAGCTGAATTTAATATAGTAAATACATTATTACTCTCATCACTCGGTATAGAGTCTATTGCATCAAAGACTCTAACTTTGCAGTTTGTTGATGGAATACTCGGTATCGGACTCCAATTATAGCTTCCGCTGCTCGGTATATTTTTTGCAATCGTGTTCCAGCTATACCCGTTATCGGTTGTATAGTCTATTGAAACGGAAGCTATTCCAGTGTTGCTCCACGTAATGTTTGTAGAACCGCCAGCATATAATGTATCACCGCCATTGGGTGCAGTTACCGTCACACTTTGGTAAACTTGATTATAAATTACAAAATTGCTGTCAGATATATCTGTTACTCCGGCATCTGCCATATCTGTAACGCGTACGCGACATAATTGTGAATTTACATTTGGTACCGGATTCCATAAATAACTGCCATTGTTTGACAGATCATTTCCAATTGATATCCAGTTCGTGCCGCCATCTGTTGAAAGCTCAAGCTTAACTGTAGTAACATTCTTTGCAACGGACACCTTGGCGCCGTCATTTATGTTCCTTATTCTACTAGACTGTTTACTGTTCGTAGTTGTCCATTGAATCGTTGTACTTTTCCCCGCTTGGATTCTTTCACCGCCGTTTGGTGCAGTTACTGTTAACTTCTGAGCAACTTTGTTATTTATTGTAAATACATTATCGGACATATCATTAGCAAAGCTGTTATACGGGTCACTGATGCGAACTTTGCATTGCTGAGAATTATTATTAGGAATTGTCCATAAGTAAAATCCGGTATTATCAACACTGTCTTTAATTGCCTGCCAAGTAGCACCATTATTTATAGTATATTCAATTTTTACTCTCGCGAGATTTGTTGCATCCCATTTAACAGTATCAATTCTACCTGTTGTCCATATTTCACCGCCATTTGGCACAATCACTTTAATTGAAGGCGGCGGCATAATACTGAATGTTGAAGCACTCGTAACAAACGGAACACCATCTACAGCATCCGAAATACGCACTTTGCAGTTTGTGGAAGATATATTTGGTATCGGGTTCCAATTATATATACCGCTGCTCGGTATATTTTTTGCTACTGAATTCCAGCTATATCCATTGTTAGTTGTATAATCTATCGAGACTGATGCTATACCGGTATTGTTCCAACTAATATTTGAAGAACCGCCTGCATTCAATGATTCGCCGCCATTTGGAGCAGTTATTGTTATGCTTTGAGATAATTTATTGTATATAACAAAAATACTATCGGAAACATCTGTAGGAATTCCGGATGCAACATTACTGACACGCACTTTGCAAAGAGCCGAATTTATACTCGGTACCGGATTCCACATATATGAACCAATGTTTGGAGTAGTTGAAATTATTTCGCTCCAACTTGTACCACCATCGGTGGTATATTCTATTTTTACATTGGTGATACCTTTGCTCTCATCAATAGCTACCGCGGCACGCCCTTTGCGTCTTGGAACTGTAGAAGTTCCATCTGAAGAAACCCAATTAATAAGATAACTTGAGCCGGAGTCTGAGAGAATTTTCTCACCGCCATTTGGAGATGTAACACGGATACTTGGCTGAGCAAGAATCGAGAATGTCGCATCACTTAAAACAATAGGAAAGTTATCTGTCGCATCTGATATCCTTAACTTGCAATTTGTTGAAGAAATATTCGGAACCGGACTCCACGTGTAAAAACCATTGCTTGGCGTTGAGTCAACTACTAACCTCCATTCAACACCATTGTTGGTAGTGTATTCAATTTTCGCTTTTAAAATATTGGATGATGACCAGTTAATATTATAAGAACCACCTGCAGGAAGAGTTTCTGCTCCATTTGGATTTATCACCTTAATCTCTTGGGCAGGTCCTATAGTAAAATTATTGTTACTCGTATCGCACACTTCCGGCACAGACGCATCTGCTACTCGAACTTTACACATAGTATCCACTGTTGTAGGTACTGTCCAAGGAAAGATATATGGAACAGCAGAAACACTATTTGCTACTGTTATAAAGTTTTTTCCGCCATCGATAGAATAATCAATTTTTACTAAATCAATTCCGATTGAATTCCAGGTAATCTGCCTGGTTGATTTTGCATCCCATAATTCACCTCCGTTCGGTGAGATAACAGCAATTGTTTTAGTAATAATGCTAAAATCAGTATCAGACATATCATAAGGAATACCAGTTACATTACTTACACGAATTCGGCAATTTGCAGCTCGAAGCGCGGAATCAGTATCAACAATCCATATATATGTTCCACTGTTGGGTACCGAATTAGCAATCGTTGACCACGATTTACCGCTTTTTGTCGAAATTTCTATTTTGACAGAATCGATTCCTCTTGTTGAATTCCAGGTAATCTTCCTGCTTGATTTGTTAACCCAAGATTCGCCTCCGTTCGGTGATGTAACCGTGATTGCTTTAGGGATAATGCTAAAATCAGCATCAGACATATCAGAAGGAATACCGGTTGTCGCATCACTTACTCGGATTCGGCATTTAGCGGAACGAAACGCGGAAGCAGTATCAACACTCCATATATAGGTACCGGAATTGGAGACTGAACCGATAATCGTTTTTTCCCACGATGTCCCGCTGTTCGTTGAAAGTTCGATTTTCACAAATTGCGATGATAGCGTTGAATTTGTTTTCTTAAGAGAAATTCCTCCATCGTTTTTTGAAGTAGCCTTTCTGCTGCTTCCAGATTTTACAGACTTTGATGCATTTGAGGATGTCCATTGAATTGTATAGTTAGTGCCGCCAGGAATACTATCCCCCCCATTCGGTTTATTCAATATAATAGTTGATGGCGCAGTAATACTAAAATCAGCATCAGATATATCAGAAGGAATACCGGTTGTTGCATCGCTTACACGAATTCGGCAGTTCGCGGACTGAAGCGAGGCATCAACACTCCATATATATGATCCGTTGTTGGATATTGAATTTGCAACAGTTGACCACGATGTTCCGCTGTTTGTTGAAAGTTCTATTTTCACAAATTGCGATAATATCGTTGAATTTGTTTTCTTAAGTGAAATTCCTCCATCTATTTTAGACATTGCCTTTCTGCTGCTTGCAGCTTTAACGGGCTTTGATGCACTTGAAGATGTCCATTGAATTGTATAGTTAGTGCCTGCAACTATGCTTTCTCTACCATTTGGGGCTGTAACAGTTATTGTTGTTGCTGCAGTGTTTGGTACGATACTGAAAAGGTTGTCACTTATATCCGAAATTACAGTTGGGCTAGTTACATCAGAAACTTTGACAAGGCAATTTGGTGAAATGAGGCTGTCGGGAGGAGTCCAACCGAACATTCCGTTGTTTGGAATGCTGTCAGCAAGTGTTATCCAATTTAAACTGCCGTTCTTGCTAAACTGAACGCGTACCTTGTTCGTGGTATTGCTTGTCCACTTAATAAGATATACTTCTTTTGACTTAATAGATTCTCCACCATTTGGGGCTGTAACAGTTATTGTTGTTGGTGCAGTGTTTGGTACGATACTGAAAAGGTTGTCGCTTATATCCGAAATTGTTGTTGGGCTGGTAATATCAGAAACTTTTACAAGGCAAGTTGGTGAAATGAGGCTGTCGGGAGGAGTCCACGGAAAAATGCCGCTGTTTTCAGTACTGTCAACAATCGTTATCCAATTTAAACTGCCATCCTTGCTAAACTGAACGCGTACCTTGTTGGTGGTATTGCTTGTCCACTTGATAAGGAACATTACTTTTGACTTGATAGTATCTCCCCCATTCGGGGCATTAACAGTCATTGTTGTTTTGGAAAGATTGGTACCGCTTCCATCAACCGGATTGGTACCAACAGATGTATCCTTGTTACAAGAAAATGACAAGATAACCGCGAAAAGTATAAGATATATCCTAAACTTTAACATTACTAAACTAAACCTATTTGAAATTTCTATCCATAATATATGGAAATTAATAAATTTTCTGCAAACTTCTAAGTAAAATAATTATTTTACATCATTTTTTTCATTTTAAAACCTGCCAATCCGCCTGCCGGTTTATCTTTTCCGGTCTTCTTGTTATGGACAATCTTTAGTCTTTTTTTGAACTGTTTTTATTTTATCTAATGCTTTTTCTTGTTTTTGCTTAACAAAACGAGGAAAATTCACCTTTATATATAGATGATAATATTTTCATAAGCCCTAAACAAAGCAATAAATTCAAATACGTGATGCAGTCGCGGCATTACGTGCAAAAGCAATTGGTTGTTTTGTTAATTAATTCACCTTTACCTTATCATCTACAAATGGGCTAAAGCCGAAAGCATTTCCCGGCACCTGTCCCTCTAATTTAATTTCGCCAAAGCGTGCTTCAAATTTATCAAGATTGTCCCGCAATGCAAGCATCAGCATTTTCGCGTGCTGGGGTGTTGAGATAATGCGCGACAATACCCTTGCTTTTGGAATGCCGGGTACTATCCTAGTAAAATCTATTACAAATTCCGCCGGTGAATGTGTAATTATCGCTAAATTCGAATAAATACCCTCGGCTTCTTTTTCGCCAAGTTCAATATTTATTTGCTGTGCCGGTTGCTGGTCTGTTTGATTCATATTTTTCTTTATTAAATTATTTATTGCGAATCTTGTCCGCTTTTTCAAATGCTTTTGTTGCATCTGTGTTCATACTCAAAACCGAGTAAACTTTGCCGATTAAATCCCAAGTCTGAGCATCATCTGTTTTTTTCTGAACGTAAGTTTCCAAGTATTTCAACGCGTTTCGATATTTTTCTTTTATCATCGGATTCTCTTTTTGCGCGTCATCGGCTTCTTTTTGCAAAGTCACACCCCATTTAACATAAGTTACCGCCAAGTTATATTCCGCGTTTAAATATTCCGGATCTATTTTCAATGCTTCAATGAATTGTTCTTCAGCTTTTGCAAAATCGCTTTTCCCTAAAAGCAGCACCGCGTAATTGTAACGATAATATTTATTCTTAGGGTCTTGTTCAACACCGGATTTAAAAGTTCCGACTGCAATATCGGCTTTGTTTGCCGCGATATATGAGTTGGATAAATACAACAGTATTTCTTGATCACCCGGATAAACCGATTTTCCCTGCTCAAGAATCTCAATCGACTTATTATAATTGTCATAAGCCGCTGCACTATCCGCGACTGCCTTTGAAGTTGTATAAGTTTGCTTTAATTCATTACCCTTTGTATAATAGAGCTGCCCTAATAGACGATAGCCATCCACCGCCTTGTTTAGCGAAATCAACTTTGTTAAAGGCGCAATTGCTTCTTCATTTTTATTCATTTGCAGATATACGTAAGACAAATTTTTATATGTCTCAGCTGAATCCGGTTCAATTGTTATAGCATTGTTGAACATTATAGCTGATTTTTCATAATTCATAGCAATTGAATCTTTATCGTTAGTATTTTGAGCTTTCTTAATAAAAGCAACTGCCTTGTTGAACGACATACCCCAAGCAAGTTTTTTTGACTGTTTAATTTCTTTTTCAAAACGTTTACTCACAGCCAAAGACTTGCTATAGCTGTCAAGCATCTTTGAAATATCTTCTTTTTCCGAATATAGCTGCCCCATAAAGTAATAGGCTTCATCATTCTTCGGATTCTTCGCAACCTCTCTATTCAGTGCCTCCAACGCCTTATCATTGTTCTTCTGCTGGATATACAATTTAGCACTCGTCATTTCGGTTGAAGCGCATTCAAATCCTGTCATCCACAGGAAAAGTATTAGACCAAAAGATATTACCAAAAAAAGATTTTTATTCATAGATACTCCAAAATATTTATACGATTCAAGAATTAAAATTACTGATATTCAAAAGCATAACCAAATTACTTCTTATTTTCCCTGAAATTAAATAGGGTGTAACTACTCAGCCTGTTCTTGAATTTGTCCCAAAGGGACTAAATTTGAATAACCGTGAGTGCTAACTCACGGAAAAGTAAGCCAAAACTAATAACGTCCCCGAAAGGGGGCGTACTAACTACGCGGCGTTAATTTGCCCCCTTCGGGGAC
>CAIYTF010000111.1 GCA_903929035.1 uncultured Ignavibacteriales bacterium | reverse complement strand
TGCTTCGGCATTGCCGGCTTGGTTATCGATATCCCACCCGAGTGCCTTGAAAAACGGGTCGATGAAATCTCGTCTGGTCTGAGTTTCATTATAATCTGACCGTTTATAAGAATCGATTTGTTCCTCGAAACGAGTTACCAAAGCGGCAATGGTTTCTTTCGCCAAGTCTTTGTTCACGGATACCTTCATAGTAAATTGGAATAAATAGCCGCGTGGAAATTAAGGTAATATGTCGAGAATGCAAAACAGTATTACCGATTTGCACCTGTTCATCGGCAAGAACACACCCTGCAGCATTCACCCTATAAATATATTTTTATAGTTCCCGAAGGAATGATTCAATAGATCTTATTTCGGGAGAAGATTTCTCTCTATAATAATTCAATCGAAAACGATATCTGCTTTCCTTAAACCGTCTGAATAAGTCATCCGGCAAATACGTTGTGCAGAAACCGATGACTGAACGGGCATCGAGATTATTTTGAGAAAAACTTTTTATCCAGTATTCGCGGGCAAGAGTTTTGCTTCCGTAAAAATATTCTCGCCACCCTCTCAGTCCGTTAACTTCTTTAGGGAGAATCCCCATAGAGAACAGCAATGCCGTATTTTCAAACAATTCCTTGGTTAAATTATAAATTATCGCGTTGCTTTCATTTATTCGCGCGCGGGAGAGTGAATTACCGCGATATAGGATAGCCATCAGCGGTGCAGGAATGATTGCAAAGCTGGCAGCTGCTTTCAGCCTTAGCCACAATTCATAGTCTTCGATTGGCTGAATGGCATAACCGCCGTTTTCAAGAATGAATTTCCGGTTATACATAACGCCCGCGTGGTTGATCACGTTATGGAGCGGTAAAGAACGCGTAATTTCTTCGTGTGTTGCCGGCAAATCGGCTAATCCCCAGACATATCGCGTAGAAGAAGTAGTAATTCCGTTAGCCGGAGGAGTATCGGCACCGATATTCGTGTATTTATCTCTTTCACTGAATAAAACATAACCGCACGATAGCACCGTGTTATACGGCAGTTTTGAAAATTTGGCAATTTGTAATTCAATTCGATTCGGAACAGAAATATCGTCCGCATCCATTCGTGCCACTATGTCGTACTTTGCTTCTGTCAATCCAATATTGAGTGCCTTACTAAGTCCGTTATGCTCAACTTTAATGTACCTGATTCTTTCATCTGTAAAGGATTTGATTATCTCTGCTGATTTATCGGTTGAGCCGTCATCAATGATTAGCAATTCAAAATTACCGTGAGTCTGGAGCAATATACTTTTAATTGCAGTACGCAGAAAATATTGAGCATTATAAACAGGGAGAAGTACTGTGACGGCTATTTCGGAATGTGACACTAATACTATCATTCCTTTTCCAAAGGCGGATTTATTGCAAGCAGATTTTCTAATTTAGAAATAAAATTTTCCTTATCAGAACAAGTATAGTAGCGGTTGATGATATCATAACCTTTTTGTTGTTCACCAAGTGTTGAATAGGCTCCTGTTATAGCCGCCAGAATTGCCTGCATACTTTGTCTTTCGCCCTCGTCTTCACAGATTACCTCGGTATTTTCTATATATCGTTCAAGTTCAATCTTGAGTTGTTCAATATCTTTTAATACCCACGCGCGGAATTTAAGATTCGCGAGAACGAGCGAGTTATTCTCCCATCGGTATATATTGAGAAAGAATCGGTTTTGCGTGTATGAACCAAATTGATACGCGAAACGGTCATCAGAGGTTACAACTTCCATTCGTCCGTCTTTATCCACATCTTCAATAGCAAAACCGCTGTTATTAAAATTATTTGATGCAAGCAGAGTCAGTGTATTATTGTTCACGGTAAATAGTTGAGCGGTAAAACAACAATGGACACCTCTTGAATATAATCCAGCTAAAATAACAGGATTTCCATCGCGGTTAAAATCGACAACTTGCAAAGTTTGAATCATATCATCAAAGTAAAGGTCGGAAAGTTTACTGTCATTTTGATACAAGGATAGTTGAGTTTTATTATCTTCATAATTTACCGCGAGAAGTTTGTAGGATTTAAAGTCAGCATATAATTTGATTGGTTCTTTCTGTGCTGGAATAGTGATGCAAAGACAAAAGAAAAGAATTAGACTGCTAAGTCCTTGTAAAAGAATAACATTTACAACTTCTAAATCTAACTTTCGCATCTTCGCGTGAGAAAGTGTTAATGTTATTTCTGAACGAGGCCTAATAATTATTTTCATTTCATTCTCGAAACCGCGCAACGGAAACCAACGTGAGAACTTTTATATAGTAAATTTTCACCGCGCCTGTTTGCAGCGCGAGAACTTGTCGCGTCATAAAACCAGCCGCCGCCCCGAATAACTTTTAGCTCCAATATAGGAAGTGCTGGAATATTCCCGTTTGCTGCTAAGGTGTCGTAGGATGCATTATAGCCATCAGCACACCATTCCCACACGTTGCCGCTCATATCATATAGGCCTAATTCATTTGGTTTCTTGGTGCAGACAGGATGAGTTTTGAATCCGGAGTTTTCTGAATACCACGCGACCTGACCAATAACCGAACTGCCGCTATATTTAGTCCCGCCGGATTTCCGCCCGCCGCGAGCCGCGTATTCCCATTCTGCTTCAGTTGGCAGACGAGTTCCGCTCCACTTCGCGTAATCTTCAGCATCCTGCCACGAAACTTTTACAATCGGGTGATTGTCAATCCATCCCCAAGACGGCGGAGACGGCATTTGCCGATGTGTTGAATCGCAGAAAGCACGGTATTGAGCAACAGTTACTTCATTCTTTTCAATATAAAATGTATCTAACTGAACCCTGTGGATTGGCAGTTCTTCATCAAAAAAATTACTGCCCATCATAAAATTTCCTGCATTAACAGGTACCATTTTTTTCGATTGGACGAAAACGGCAAAACTGTCAATTGCTTTTATTTCTGCCGGTTTCGCGCGTATTATGTAGTGTTTTGACAGCATAAACATAATAACCGCAGCGATAATAATTAAAATAAGAATTATCGCCGGAATGAAGTTTTTCCGGTTATACCAAGATAAGATTTTCTCTATCATCTATATCCTGTTTTCGTCTTTCATTTCTGCTCGCGATGTAAGATAATTCAGCACTATGGCTCTGACCTTCGCGGTCTTCGCGTGAGAAATTGTTAATGTTATTTCTTAACGAGTCCTAAGTTAAAAGGTCAGCGACCACAGCAAATAATCTAATATTAATATCGATGATGCAGAAAGCACGAATGACCGTATTGTTGCAAGCCCCACACCTTCTGCTCCGCCTCCGGTGCGTATGCCGATATGGCATCCAAGCAGCGAGGTCATACCGCCGAAAAACACAGTTTTAAATAATCCGTAGAAAAAATCATTCAAAACAAAATATCGTTTCACGCTTTGAAAAAAAACTTCATAAGAAACGCCAAGAAAGAAATTGGAAACTATATAAGAACCAACCACGGCTATCATATTGGCAAACACGAGAATTAGCGGCATCATTATAACCGCTGCCACAAAACGCGGCATTGCCAGATAACGGATAGGACTTATAGCCATTGTTTCCAACGCGTCAATTTGCTCTGTTACGCTCATCGTGCCAAGTTCTGCTGCAATCGAGGCTCCTACACGACCTGCAATGACAATGCCTGTCAGCACGGGACCTAATTCCGTGATAACTGCCCGTGTTGTAGAGCCGCCCAAAAATGAAAGCGGTGCAATTCCTTTAAGTTGATACGCGGCTTGCCACGCGGCAACCGCGCCGGTGAATAGCGCGATTATTAGCACCAACGGTAAGGAGTTTACTCCAATGTGTTCCATCTGATAGAATACTAACCGCCGGCTGCGGGGAATACTTGGTATATAACGAATAATGCCAAACAGCAGCTTTGAAACTTGCCCGACTTCCTGAAGAATGTCCATCGTGGACTTACCGATTTTTTGAAATAGTTTTGTTAACAAATTTTACTCATATTCTTTACTGAAACATAAGAAAAAATATAGTTTTCACCATTGAAAATTTTATAATAATTTAAACTTTGTTTGCGCCGGCTTTTTCGGTGCGCTGCCTTTAATGAAACAGAGTTGACTATTGAAAGAATCCGGCTTATATATTCACGTTCCTTTTTGCGAACACAAGTGCATCTATTGTGATTTCTATTCTATCATCACAACGGGAAAAGTCCGTGATTACATAGATGCTCTTAAACGCGAAATAACCTATTATCAGCCGCTTTATTCCGAGTCGCGTTTCTTTTCATCTATTTTCTTTGGCGGCGGTACTCCGTCTATTCTTGCCCCCGACTTGATTGCTGAAATTATTGGAGCACTTTATCAATCATATACAATTAGCGGTGATGCAGAAATAACAATGGAGACAAACCCGGGAACAGTGGATGAATCTAAGCTGCGTGCTTTTAAGTTGGCAGGAATTAATCGGGTCAGTGTCGGCATACAGTCATTTAATGATGCCGACTTAAAGTTTTTAACCCGCGTACACGATTCTCAAACTGCAATTAACACGATTCACACGCTCAGGGAATGCGGGTTTGAAAATATCAATCTTGACTTAATCTTCAATCTTCCCGGACAAACCTTAGAGGCGTGGACAAAAAATCTTGAAGAGGCAGTAAAACTCCCTGTACAGCATATCTCCGCGTACAGCCTTATACTTGAACGAGGTACCATTCTCTATAAAATGCAGGTTGAGAAAAAAGTTGTAATAAGTGATGATGATTTTGACGCGGAACTCTATCGCGAAACTATTAGCTTTCTATCCGATAACGGTTTTGAGCAGTACGAGGTTTCAAACTTTGCAAAACCCGGATATCAATGCCGGCATAACAATCACTATTGGCAATACCGCGATTACCTGAGTTTTGGAACATCCGCTCATTCATTTATGAACGGTAAACGATGGTGGAACAATTCTGCTTTGACCTTTTACCTGCGGTCAATGAAAAACACCGGACACGCGCGATCAGGTGAAGAAATCATAACGCCCGATGAAATGCACGATGAATATATAATGCTTGCATTAAGGAATTCAGGCATTGACACTAATGATTACATTTCTAAATTCGGCTCCGGATGGCTGATTGCCAAACAGCCGGAGTTTGATAAATTACTTAGTGCAGGGTTTATGAAAAATACCGAGGGACGATTGCAAATGACTGCAAGCGGCTATGCAGTGTGCGATGAAATAATTAAAAGGCTGTTATGAAAATTCAATCATTCAAAACAATTGCTTCTGCAGAACAGTCTTCCTGCAAAGAAAAAGGATCAGAGTTTATAGCAAGGATATTCCCTATCCAAACCATTGAAGAATTTCAAACCATACTGCACGCTATTAAAAAAGAATATCACGATGCATCACATCATTGTTATGCCGTCAATATTATTGAAGGAGGCGAAAAATATTCCGATGACGGCGAACCTTCAGGAACCGCGGGAATAAGAATACTAAACGCGATTAATCATCACGAATTGAACAATGCAGCAATAGTTGTAGTCAGATATTTCGGCGGAACAAAATTGGGAGTGGGTCCATTGGGGATGGCATATAGCCGAGCGGCAATGCAGTCAATAAGCAGTTGCAGAATCATCGAGAAAAAGCCTTTCATCGGGCTGACTATAACCATTCCTTTTGAACATACAAATAAAATCTATCATCTCTTTTCTCTCTACCGCGTTAAAATGAAAGCTACATTATTTTCTGAAAATGTCACATATAATGTTTTGATTCTTTATCACGAAAAAGAAAGTTTTCTGATAAACTTAAATGATGTACTCAAAGGTAAAAGCAATGTTATAATATCAGAAAAAATTGAATACTTAGAGTAGAAACTTTTTTTTCTGTTGATTAAAACTATTTCTTTCCCAAAAAACGCCATCGTGGTAACCCTGTATTTTTTTATTTTCATCCGCCATCTCTAAACGCTTTTCAGCGTAACAACAATATTTTTTGTTTAATTCTACACCTGAATAAGAACGTCCCAATTTCTTTGCCGTTACCAGAGTTGTGCCCGAACCAATGAACGGGTCAAAAACAAATCCTGCCTCCGGACACGATGCAAGAATCAGTTTAGCGATAAGTTTTTCCGGTTTTTGCGTCGGATGAGGTGTATTTTCCGGCATCGACCAGTAAGGAACGGAAACATCATTCCAAAAATTAGAGGGGTGTGTTAATCTGAATCCGCCATCCTCGGTTTCCTCCCAATCTTTTGGTTTCCCGTCAACTTTATAAGGGGCAATAACCCGCCGTTTTACTTTTACTTTTTCAATATCGAAATAATAATCCTTAGCCGCGGTCGCGAACCATATATCTTCGCAGCTGTTTTTCCAGTTAGTTTTCGCGCCGCGCCCCTTTTCCCGCTCCCACGTGATGCGGTTTCGAACTATAAGGTATCGCGATAGAACTTCATAAATAGCCGAACTTGATTTCCAATCGCAGCAGACATACACGGAGGCAGTTTCCTTCAGTAAAGGAAGCAGCTTTGGAAACCAAGTTTGGATATATGCAATGTAATCCGCGTTAGATGATTCCTTAAAATCCACATCGCCAAAATCTTTTGTCAGGTTATATGGCGGGTCAATAATCATCAAATCAACAAATTTTTGAGGCAGATAATCAACAACTTCAATAAAGTTACCTGCAATTACTTTATTGGTAATCTCAGGCAGTAAAAGCGGTGCTATCGGGTATAATAACTTATCCGAAAACATCGTTAAATCATTATCAGACAAGGAAATTGTCTTATTGCGGGGAGATTTTTCTGCAGATTCGTTCATATAAAGTTGGTTTTGTTAAAAGAACAAAATACAAATTCTTCTGATAAAATTGAAAAATGGTTTTGGCATTTTCCGGGAAAATGCTTATAATTGTAATCTTAAAACTAATAGACAAGGCCCCATCGTCTAGTGGTTAGGACATAGCCCTTTCACGGCTGTAACAGGGGTTCAAATCCCCTTGGGGTCACTATTAACCCTCATTTTCGCGAGAAATTGAGGGTTTTTTTATTGCAGGCAACCCGGTAAGGTAATGAGAAATTGTTTGGGTTATTTATGAACGATGCCTAAATTGTCTGAATCAGGATTTACAGGATTAAAGGATTGCAAGGATTTTTAGAAACAGCTTTATATTACTTTCGCTGTCTTCGCGTGAGAAATTGTTTGGGTTATTTATGAACGATCCTTTAGTGTTTGCGCGCGAAAGGGTACTCACCCAGCGCACGTGGAAACAAAAAAATATGTTGTTTTCAGGGCATCAATTCAACGCGGCAAACGAAACATACTCGTTTTTTTACCTAAACAGTAATAAAAATACGCCAAAAATAGCCTTTTTTAATCCATCGATGATGAAGAATAAGTTAGCCGCAAAAATTAATCGCTTTTTTTGTACCGGTTTTGGCTTAAGACTGCCACCTGACTAATCGCTCATCGCTTCCTGTCATCGTTTAACGCGTTATATTATCACTCATAGAATTTCATTTACTATTTGGGGGCTATTTACATAAATTGCATATAAATTAAATAATTTAAATGGCAGCCAAAATTAGCAATAAGCAACAACCGCGTATTTCGGAACAACTGCTCCATAGGCATATATTGAATTCGCAAAACAATTTAATTGTCGCCTTTGATGGAGAAGGCAAATTCATTTTCGTGAATGAAGCCTATTGCAAATTATTCCATAAGCAGGAAGACGAGCTTTTGGGAAAAAGTTTCAGTTCGATTGTTAATCCCGACAACCTTCCTCTTATTCAGAAAGCGATGGAAGATTTATATATCCCTCCATATCATATCGAAGTTGAGCAATGTGTTATGACAATCAAAGGGAAGCGGTGGATTCAATGGGAAGATTCCGCGATAACTGATGAATCAGGCAAAGTGATTGAAATTGTTGCTATCGGGAGAGACATCACCAAAGAAAAAGAATTATTGATGGCTCAAAAACAAACTACCGCGCTTTTAGAGGGAATCGCGACTGCCACTCAAGCCTTGCTAATCAATGAAGATGCTCGATATGCCATTCAACAGGCAATTGATATTCTCGGGATGTCGATGAATACAGATCGCTGTTACCTTTTTAGTATTCACGAGGAACAAAACACAAAGGAGATATATGCCCGGCAAGATTTTGAATGGGCAAAACCCGGGGTTGAACCCCAAATATCCAACCCTGAACTGCAGCATTCACCTATTGCAGAAATGAGTATATATCACGATTATTTACTTAAAGGCGTTCCGTTCTTCGCTATTATTTCCAATATTAAAGAGGATTTTCTTAGAGAAGTTTTGGAAAGCCAGCAAATACTTTCCATTCTTATGATACCGATTTCCATTGATAGAAAGTTAGTTGCTTTTATCGGATTTGATGACTGTACTAACGAGCGGGAATGGCTTGAAACCGATATCCATTTTTTGAGTACAGCTTCAAACGCTATTGGCGCGATCTATAAAAAAGAGGATTACCGTAAAAAGAGCCGGCAATTCCGGAAAAGAGCTGAAGCCGCTTTGGAAGCGAGTGAATTAGGTCTATGGGACTGGAATATCGAAACAAATGAAGTTTTTTATTCCGCCGGGTTAAAAAGTATGATTGGTTATTCTGACGATGAGTTTGCCAATCGTTTAGAAGAGTGGGAAAAGAGAGTCCACCCGGATGATTTACCGTTGGTTTTTGAAAAAATAAATGATTATTGGAACGGTAAATCATTGATTTATACCAGTGAACACCGCTTATTAAAAAAGGACGGTACTTATAAATGGATTTTGGATAAAGGAAAATCAATTGAATTTGACGAAAATGGAAAACCCCTGCGGATGATCGGAACGCATACAGACATTGAAGCCAAGCAGGTCAGACTGCTAATGGCAGAAGAATCAGAAGCTAATTACAGAGCCTTGGTGAATTCTATTTCCGATACCATTATTATTTTGGACAATGAATTGATGCCTGTTTCTTATTTCGGAAAACCGGAAAACAGTCATATTATTTTGCAAAATATTCAGTCTTTTGATTCCAAGAATGAAGCGGGAACTAATGATAATATTCTCTTGTTCAAGCTTGAAGCTGAAAAATCTTTAAGCGGTGAGTCAACAACATATAAATTCGAAAGTGTCAGTTTTGACGGCAATATAACGTATTGGCATCTTTCTCTATCCGCTTTGCGGGATGATAAGAACCTGATAACAGGTGTTGTTGTTGTCGGGCGGGATATGACAAATCTGCAAACCGCTGAAACAAAATTGAAAGAAAGTGAACTAAAACTTCGCGAAGCCCAAACTATTGCCAAACTTGCCAACTGGGAATACGATATAGAGAAAGATGAAATGCAATGGTCGGAATTTATGCTTCAACTTTTAGGAATCGGTATGACCAACCCATCGGGAAACTTAAATCTGTTTATATCGTTAATCCATATTGATGACCGTGATATATTTCTATCTGCTTTTAATAAAATACTGAAAACATTTGAGCCATTTAATGTATTATTCAGACTTGTTAAAACTCGAACCTTGGTAGAATACGTGGAGTGCAAAGGTGTTTTCTTCCCTGATTCAACGGGACGTGCCAACAGGATTGTTGGGACTGTTCTTGATATTACTCATTTAAAATATGCTGAAAAAGCTTTGAAGGAGAGCGAGGAACATTTTAGAAATTTGTTTACAAGTCACGCGGCAATAATGCTGCTGGTTGATCCTGAAACCGGTAAAATATTTCAAGCCAACCTTTCGGCGGAAAACTTTTATGGATATTCAATGGAACAAATTTGCTCGATGAATATAGCGGATATAAATGCTCTTAACAGAGAGCAAATTGAAGCAGAAATGAAAGAAGCAGTGAGGCAGCATCATAACTATTTCATATTTCCGCATCTCTTGGCAAACGGTGAGACCAGGACAGTTGAAGTGCATTCATCACCAATTACAGTAAATAATCAGACTATGCTTTTTTCAATTATTCACGATATAACGGAACGAAAACAGGCTGAAAAATTATTGGAACAAACCCGACAAAACTATGAGATTTTTTTTAACGCCATTGATGAATTTCTTTTCATACTTGATGATCAGGGAAATATTATTCATACTAATGCCACTGTTATTAATCGTCTTGGTTATTCGCGTGAGGAGCTTAGAGGACAATCGGTTCTTATGACTCACCCGCCTGCACGCCGCGAAGAAGCGGGCAGGATTGTAGGCGAAATGTTAAGCGGTGTATCCGAATTTTGCCCTGTTCCGCTGCTGGCAAAATCAGGTGTTCAAATTCCGGTTGAAACTAGAGTTACAGCGGGTGTTTGGAACGGCGAACCGGCTCTTTTCGGAGTATCAAAGGATATTTCTAAAATGACGTTATCCGAAGAAAAATTTTCTAAAGTGTTTTTTCTCAATCCTTCTGCCTGCGGTTTAAGTGATTTAATTACCGGAGAATATCTTGAAGTGAATGAAGCCTTTTACGCGTTGTTCGGATTTAGCAAAAAGGAAGTCATAGGAAAAAATGCTTTTGATTTAGGAATTATGACAGATGAGACCAAAAGAACAATAATGAAATATGTTGGTGCTAACGGTAAAATTACTAATGTTGAAGTTGATTTAAACGCTAAGGATGGCAGTATCAAACACGTGTTAATCTCCGCGGAAAACATCAATATTCAGGATAAAACATTACGCTATACCGTGGTTAATGATATTACCGAGCGAAGGCTTGCTGAAGACACCCTGCGGCGCATTAACCAAAGATTGGAAGCCATTATTGCCACTTCGCCTGATGGAATAGGTATGATATCTTTCGAAGGAAAATTGGAAATGATGTCTGACAAACTGGCGGAAATGTACGGCTATTCCAAAGAACAAAAACTCGAGGTTATTGGGAAATCCGCGATGGATTTTATCGATCCGTCATATCATCAATTTTTGAAGGAAAATATACACAAATTGCTTACAGGCAAAAGTGATCATAAGATTAGGGAATATCTTGCAGTGAAAAAGGATAATTCACGGTTTTACGTGGATATTAATTATTCCGTTTTGTCAGATATCAACGGCAGTCCGGTAAGTATTCTTTTTGTTGAACGCGACATTACCGAACGCAAGCAGGCAGAAGAAACTCTGCGCCAAAGCGAGGAAAAATTCCGCACTATGGTTGATGCATCACCTGACCCCATTGGATTGTTCAATGCAGAAGGGAATGTTCTAATGATGAATCCGGTCGCGGTTGAACTATTCGGGTATGAAAACGGCGAAGCTATGGTAGGGAAAAACGCGCTTGAATTTTTCCTGCCGGATGACCGCGAAAAAGCAGTTGAACTGATTCAAAAAGTTTTCGTTACAGGGATGATCCGAAGTGTCGAGTTTCCACTCTTGAGAAAGAATGGCAGCTCGTTCAGTTCCGAATTCAGTTGTTCGGCATTATACGAAGAAACCGGAAAACCTAAAGGTATTCTCGCGTTCACGCGCGACATTACCGAACGCAAGATGGCAGAAGATGCATTGCAATCAAAGACGGCATTGCTCGAGGCGCAGATGGACGCTACTTCCGATGGAATATTAGTCGTTGACGGTAATAGAAAAAGAGTTCTTATGAATCAGCGATTCGCAAAGATGTTCAATGTTCCCGAACATATTCTATATGACGAGGATGACCTTGTCCTGTTTAAGTACGTTTTAGACTTAACGAAATACCCTGATAAATTTAACCAAAGAGTTATGTACCTTTACACTCACATTACCGAGGTAAGCGATGATGAGGTGGAATTATTGAACGGTATGGTACTGGATAGATATTCAGCACCTGTGTTGGGGCAGGATAGAAAATTATATGGCAGAATATGGGTATTTCGTGACATCACACGAGCCAAGTTGTCGGAAAAAAAAATTAAAGATGCACTCGAGCAGGAGATCGCTTTGAACGAGATGAAATCGCAGTTTATTTCAACAGCTTCCCACGAATTCAGAACACCGCTCACTTCAATTCTTTCTTCAGCGGAACTGCTGGAGCATTATAGATTGAAGTGGAGTGAAGAAAAAACAACGTTTCATCTAAAGAAAATACAGCGTTCGGTTTTGAGTCTTCAGGGACTGCTAAACGATGTAATTTTTCTTAACAGGGCAGAATTAGGCAAAACTCCCTTAGAACTCAAAGAAAACAATTTGCGTGAATTTTGCGATCAAATTATAGACGAGTACCTTCTTTCACAAAAATACAGCTCATTAATCGAATATAGTTTCAATCTTAGTAGTGATTTCCAAATATTCGATCAGAAGTTGTTAAGACAAATTTTGACTAACCTCATAGGGAATGCAATAAAGTACTCACCGGATCATTCTCCGGTAATCGTGAAAGTGGAGGAAGACGAGAATGGTTTACAATTTGTCGTGTCAGACAAGGGGATAGGGATTCCTGAAGAAGAGCATAGTTATATTTTTGATACATTTTTTAGAGCAAGAAACGGCACCGAGATTGAAGGTACAGGTTTGGGTTTACCTATCGTCAAACGCGGTGTCGAATCTCTTGGCGGTAACATTAGGTTTATTAGTAAAGAGAATGAAGGAACAACTTTCTTCGTTCATATTCCATATTTAACAATTAACAGCGAGACAAACAATGAAAAAGAAAATATTAATAGTTGAAGACGAAGCCGATGTTCGAGAGAATATTAGCGAACTTCTTGTAGAAGAAGGATATGAGGTTATGGGTGCCCGAAATGGTTTGGAGGGTTTTGCCAGTATTAAAAAATTTCGGCCTGACCTGGTAATATGCGATGTTACAATGCCTTTGATGGGCGGATTGGAACTTCTTAAAAGAATTCAGGATGAGAAGATTAATTTCGATAAACCATTTATTTTTCTTTCAGCCAGAGCGGCAAAGGAAAATATGCGGATGGGAATGAATCTTGGAGCAGACGATTATATTACAAAGCCATATACCAGAGAAGAGATTTTGGAAGCTGTTTCTAGTAGGATGAACAAATCTGAATCAATGGAGAGTAAGAATTCTCTGTTACGCGCAAATATACTAAATTCACTTCCTCAAGAATTACTCACGCCTTTGAACGCGATATATTTAGGAAGTGATTTATTAAGGAAGGGAGGCAGCACTATATCTACAGAAGAAGTTCAAGAATGCGGAGAAATGATTTTTTCTTCTGCTGCAAAAATGAAAGATGTTTTCAGCAGATATATTTGTCTGCTGGAAATATTCTCGGATAGATCGTCCGAAAATGAAAGTAACAGTTTATCAAATGAAATTTGTAAATTACCGGATGATATTATTAAAATTGCGGCTGAGGAAATAGCCGCCAAGCATAAAAGGTCTAAAGATTTAAAGTTAAAGATTGATCGTTCCTCGCTTAATATCTTTGATAATCATCTCTTTCGAATTGCTTATGAACTTGTAGACAACGCGTTCAAGTTTTCTGCTCCCGGGTCTTTAGTTATAGTTCTTGGAGGAATATCATTTTCTACTTATCTTTTTTCTGTAAGCAATATTGGTTCATCTATGTCAGAGGAACAGATTTCTATGATAGGAGAATTTATGCAATTCGGAAGGAAGAAAAAAGAATTCCCCGGAATGGGATTAGGGCTGGAGATTGCAAAAAGCTATTGCCAAAATTATCAAGCAGATTTTGATATAACAAGCACAAATAATTCAGTTACAGTTAATTGCCGGTTTAAAATCAGGAAATAAGAAAAATGCCACATCGCGTGCTGGTAATCGAGGATGATGTTAATATAAGGGGAGACATCGTGACACTATTAGAAGAAGAAGGTTTTATTGCAGATGCTCTCTCCGATGGGGCACTCTTGATGGAAACGATTTCCAAAACACATTTTGATGTTGTGTTGTGTGATATTATGATGCCGGGCAAAGACGGCTATGAATTACTGCGATTGCTGAGGAAAAACCTTAAGCCATCGGATGTACCCCCGTTTATTTTCCTTACAGCTAAAGTTGATAGGAATGACCTTAGAAAAGGAATGGAACTTGGAGCTGATGATTTTATCACTAAACCATTCAGGATTCAAGAAATTGTAAAAGCAATCCACACCCAGATTAATAAACGGTTTGAATTAGTTGCCGGCGGGCATAAGTTGGATGAAACGCTCGTTAAGAATCTTGAAGAAAAAATTGAATCCGCCTCTAATGTTGAGAATTTAAGTTATTCAGGCAGCCTTTTCATAGACACCAACTCCAGAACAATAATGTTGAGAATACAAGATATATCCTACATTAGTGCTGAAAGTGATTATACTTTTGTACACGCGTCGGATGGTCAGCAATTTGATTTGAGAAAAACAATGGAAACGTGGGTGAAAATGCTTCCAAGTGAGCAGTTTCTCAGGATTCACCGCGGGATTATAATCAATGTTGAATATATTCGGAAAATTGAAAAATGGTTTAACTATACTTATAGGGTATATCTGCGATCAGTTAATGAACCGTTTACTATTAGTCAGCGTATTTCCAGAGATTTGAGAAACAAAATTAAATGAAAGGGAACACGGATATGTATAACTTACCGTTCAAGTGTATATAAAAACTTGAATGTTTTTTTTATTTGGTGAAACAATATTCAAAAAATTTGATTTATGTCATAGATTTTGTAAATTATTAATTGAATCTGAAGTAATTTAAATAACTATTAGGAGCATATCGCGATGCACGTGTATGCAGGCGTACTTATATTCGTTTTAATCATACCATTAATTATATTAATGGTTGTTTTTGAATACAGGGTAAAAAAACCCGGGCAAATTGTTTTATCTGAAAAAGACGGGAAAGTCCGTCATAAAACCGGCAATATCTATGCACGTCATTTCAGCGTGGTGATGCCGAATAAATCGCATACCTCCGTCACCACTGTTGAGGCTGATACTAAGAAGAAAATTTCAATTAATGTTAGGTTTTCAGTCACACTTTCACCTTCATTGGAGCATATAGATAAACTTATTCGGATTGCCGGCTGGTCTGGTGATGCTATTGCTGATGCAGGCAACGAGATTGATAATATGATTCAGGGCTATATCAAAGAGTATATCGATACATTAGAACTTGAGGCTGTTCGTTCAAAGGAGCTTTCGTCTTATCTTGGACAGCGTTTAAGCGGTATTGATGCACAGTATGGCGTGGAGGTTATCTCTCTTACGATTCAGTCAATTGAACCGACAGACAAGAAAATATCTGAAGCAGTTAAACAAAAAGAGGTGACGCGTATTTTGGAAGAAACCGAGCGTATGAATCAGGAAGCGCGAATTTCAACTTCTAAATTCAGACTGCTTGCTGATGAAGAAATCATTAAATCCGAACACGAGCTTGCTTTGAAGAAATTCACTTATAAATCGGTGTTGGCGGAAAAAGATGCCGTGCTTGAAATGATGAAACTTAACGAGCAGTTGAAACGCGATAAAATCCGTTTTGAAGTTGAGCGTGAAGAATTAAGCCTGTTGAAAGAGAACCCTGAAATATTGCTGCTAAGTCCGCAGATAGCACGTCTTGCTGAGGCAAGCCAGTCAATGAAGAATGCAAGGACAGTTGTATCTCTAGGCGACTTGGAGAGCGGTTCAAAAGTTGTTGATACATTAAGAGATTTTATTTCAAATATTTTCCAGGCAGCCGGTTCAAAAAAGAGCCGGTCATAATTGTTTGAATTAACGTGATTTATTGTTGAAAACGAATAATCATTCAGCAAACAATATATTTGCTCTTCTCCCGTTTAAGGCAGGTAAAATATCTGAAATAAGCGAGACAACTGCCGCTTCTCCTGTACCTGCCTCTGAAAGGATCAACTTTCACATTGGCAATCCTGCTTTGAGCGATGAGTTGGTAATTGCTTATTTACGAATAATTTTAGGGCTGCCTGATTCTGCTAATTTAGAATCATACAATGAAGAACTATTTGGCAGCGCACTTGGATTAGATACAAAAGATTTCGCGAAAGTAACTTTTTTTAGAGACCTAATAAAAGGTTCTGTGGCATATTCTCCCCGCGGCGGATTCCAAATCAAAAGTCCTATACCGCTGGTAAAATCATTTCATAGTTGGCTGACAGCAGGACAAGATGAACCACTATCTTATGATACAGGCGAACGTTCCGGCAAGCGCGAGATTGTTATTGCCAGCGGAGGCTGCCAAGAATCACTGCGTATTCTCCTTCACTCCATAAATAGTTTTTCGGAACATCTGCCCGCTGCAATTTTTTATTGGAATACTAAAGTACCCGCCGGCGCGGAAGATATTAAGTCTATTATTAACACTCCGCTTCCTCGTGATGAAGAAAAAATGATTGGTGTTCTGCAGTCGTTTTTCCTCATTAAGCGTTCATTGCCTGTCTATATGGTAATTGGCAGTGAACTTTCCGAACTAAGCCGCCGTGAATTGAGGCTGCTATCTCTTAAATATCCGCTCTACTTCATTGAAGTGAACGATTCCTATAATAATCGATCGCTTGCCCGCGAAGCGGGATTGAGAAACAGGGTACTGCGAATACTGACGATGAGCTACTTAGATAAAAGGTTCAAGGATTCATCGGTAGTGTTCTTGTGCGGAGAACCGGATTTATTGAAAGTTTTTGAAGCAGTTCATTTTCAACTAAAAGGCACGCCAAGCGCATCAGATATTCTATTGATGCAGTATTTTGTTGATAACCCGTTAGATTTATCAATGGAAGATGAAATTCCATCACTTATTCCGGAATATAATGCCGGTTCGGTGGTTGATGAGCAGTCACCGCGATATGTTCTTGAAAGAGCCGGCTCTTTATTGCGGAAGTCCGAAGAAATTTTGACACGGCAAACAAAAGTTGCCGGCAGGTATTCAAATGTTTCATACCGACTGCCGGAACATCTTGACCAAAGAATAAAGCAGCCCGCGGATTACTTTAGCGACTTCGAGACAATCCCTCTTTTCGATGAACTTGTGCATAACTTTTATAAAGAAAGCTGGACTGAAAGGTTAGTCAAAAGCGCGGAGTTTGTTTTCTGCAAGGAACACCCGGAATATGATGCCCGCCATATAGTAATGGTCAGCGGTTCATCCAGAACAGCTCTTGGCTTGCTTGGCTTTCATTGCGGGATAAATGAAGTTATCAGCTGCGATTTAAGCTGGAACTATGAACATTGCTTCCCAAACAGCACGCTTGTACCATTAACAAATGACTACGAACTTGATGTTGAATCTATTTGCAATATAATAGAAGATAGGGCTAAGTTAAGCGATGACGAGAAAACGGGTATCGCGGTTATTTTCAATAATCCGCATAACGCGACCGGAAAGAGTTTCCCTGAAGATGCCATTGCTAAAATTACAGTGGAAGCGTTAACAGCGGGATTAAAAGTTATTGACGATCTTGCATATCAAAATGTAATACCCGCTCCGGAGCTGCGCGGTCCAAAAACAGTTAAGCAAATTGCATTGCAGCTCGTGAAAGAGGGGAAAATATATAAAGAGCATTTACATAATGTTATATCTGTCCATTCACTTTCGAAAACAGACTGCGTGGCTGGTGCCCGCCTTGCATTTGTAGAAGTAGCGGATGAGCGGTTAGGAAACCGCTTCAAAGAACTTGCATATTCGATGTGTCCGAATAGCGCGGCAGTATTTTTGGCATATTTATTTTATAGAAGCGACTCTGCAGCGATTAGAAAATTCTGGACAGCACGTAACACTGTTTTATATGAAAAAATGCAGGCAATCACGAAAGCATTGCAGGAATTACCATCTGACAGAAATCCCTTTGCCATTGAGATAATTGCTCCTGAAGCGAGTATGTACCCAAGACTGATAATAAATAAACTGCCGAACGGTCTTTCTTTGGATTGGCTTTCAACAGAGCTTGCCGCGCAGGGAATAGGAATGATCCCGCTTTCCTCCTTTGCCCGAACAAAGAAGGGATATGAACTTGCTAGAAAATCTTTTCGACTAACTCTTGGCGGGGCTGATTCACCGGAGACAATACTTAAAAAAACACGCCGTGCGGTTATCGACCTTAATAGAATAGTTGCCGATGAAAAAGTAAAATATATCAGGCATACTTTTCCTGTCACGGGAACTGCTTTACTTGGCGCGGTGGAAGATTCACAGCAAAAATATCAGTGGGAGCGTTTTGTTCAGCAGGTTACATCGGCTTCAGCAAGTGAGTTTTCGAAAATTGACGAAAAAACAGGCACTATCGACTCTTTGGAAATATTTCGGAAAACCTATTTCTCCGAATATTTACCGGGCAGATTAAAGATTTTTCACGGCGCGTTTGAAGATTTGCTTCATAATTCAGCCGAAACTATTTCATTCCTGAGAGCAAATAAGCAGTATCTCAAAGAGCGGCTTGAAAAGGAGTTTTATAAAGATTCTCTAACGCGCAGGATGGATGCTTTCAGGCTTCGTATGTACGATCGTACAGTCCATCCGACCCAGATTTATTCTCTTGAACCTGAATTGGTTTTTCATTCATTTTCCGAGTCATTTCTTCATCAACAGGTAATAAGCGACAAACAGATATGTAAATTTGCCCAATCGTTAATAAACGAATATTATGGACGGAATATTGCTATAAATTCAATCGATGAAAGCGAAGAACTGCTTTGCGACCTTCGTTCCCTGATTGCCGCGGAAAACTTTACTTGTCTGCGCACGCCCGCTTTAGGAACTCCGCTCTTGTCTTATTGGGGTGATTGGGACGGCAGTAACAGACCGTCAGGACAGGGGCATCGTTTAGTTGCAGTGGTGGTGATGGAAAATGTCAATCTTCTTGCCGGTATGCTGCGGGAATTGATGAAAACAGAAAAAAACGCGAAACCCGCGCCCGACATTGTTTCCGCGTTACACAGGTTAGAACAAGATACAAACGATTTTAAAGAGATTCTTAACCATATTACTTCTTTAACAAATCAGCTTGAACAGCGGTACAAAAGTATTCTCCCTTTTAGTGTTGAAACAAATGCTTTCAGAAAATTTGGAATTAAGATAAAGCTGGCAAAAGACCCTGTTGTGAAATTATGGCAGCATAATGACCGGCTTGAAAAAAAGATGATTGAACTGCGTGATCAACGCAAAAACAAGCTTGAATATTACTTTCACCTGAATAAAGAGCTGCGCAAAACTCTCCGTGAAATGATTCCGCTTATTATCGATCATTCATCAAACAACGAACTACTCTTGAAGGTTGCCGGTTATCGCGATTTGTTAAAACGGTTTGCATTGACCCCGCGTATTATGCAAAAAATGATCACATCTAAGGATCAATTCGCGATTAATACCACGGTTCATAATATTATCGAGATTAACGAAATAGCAGGTAATTACGGAAATCCGGGAATGATAATGGGCTTGCAGGTGAGTATGTCCACCACGCCGGACGCGCTTATTTCTCTTGACAGAAAACTCCAAATTGGTAAGCAGAAAGCCCAGAAAAACAGCAAGAGTGAAATAGCTGATGTATGGGCGATCCCGCTTTTCGAGGATATTGATTCGGTGAGTAAAATCGATGAGTATCTTGATCGCCTGTGGAGTTACGCGCAGCAAAGCCGCGCTTTAGACCAAGATGTAAAAGATAGGTTTACCGAAATATTTTGCGAGACATTTATTGCAGGCTCTGATTTAAGCCAGCAAATTGGGCAGACACTTTCCGCGTTACATTTCAAGCAGGCAAAATATAAAACAATAGAATGGCTGTCTAAACAAGGCTTGACTGATCGTGTTCGGTTGAAACTCGGCAGCGGTGAACCAATGCAGCGTATGGGCGGATACTATGCAGAGTTTTCAGGAATGCCGGCATTTCTTTTTAACGATGAAACTCACAGCCGCTTTAAAAAACATTTGCGGCAATCAACTATTAAAAGCACCGAGTTTGCCGTTAGTCCTCTCCACGGAGCGTTCGCGGGCAGAGACCTCAGAACATTACAAAGCGCGATTTCCGAAAGGATTCGCCAGCTTAGCGTGGCGGATCGTTCTCAATTCTTATATCATTTGCGTATCGCGCAGGACAGCTATCGCAGCGAGCTGCAGCGAGCCGCGGAGCCGTATATCGATACACGATTCCAATACGAATCCCGGGGACACAAAGAACTTGAAAAACTTGCCATTGGACGAATGGATGAAACTTTTCTCACGTTTGCCGAATTGGCGAGCGAGAATTTCAGACATATTGTATATGGCGGAAAAGAAGATGTTGTTGGGATACATATAATTTCATATTTTCTTTCCAGAGCAATGCCGGTGCTTCGCGACCGTCCGGTGGAACGAACAGTACAGGGCGATAACTCCAGTAAAGGCAAACGAATATTAGAGCGGATTGCTTCCACAATTCCATTAAGGAAGCACGGGAGTCTGCTCAGGGCAATCGCGCATAATAAGTCGCAGACATTTGTTCTCGGGCTAAATCAACTCACTACCGGATTGTTTCGCGCGATGCTGCAATTTTCACAGCAGGAGTTTCACGGTGATAGCGGGCAGATTATAATTTCAGAAAAAGTTATGCCCCAGCTGCCCGTGTATGAAATTCTTGCTACTCTTAGATTGTTTGAAGATACAGAAAGAAAATATCTATCCCGATTTTATGAATCTTTCCCAACCGGTTTTTCGGCATTAACTATGCTTCGCGAAGACAGAGACGCGATGTTTCAATTTATTCCACATCTGCAGAAAGAACTTTTGCGCCGGCACGGGGTTAACGTGGGAGAATTTTTTAGAGGTGAAAAATTCATTTCAGAACTATTGCCGACATTGCGCCCTGATTTGGCAGTTTTACTGCAAAATGATATTTTTAACACTGATATGGAGCTTTTGTGTAATCAAGTTGGAGGCACAATTCCTAAAGCGTGGAAAAAAGAAGCAGCAAATCTTCTTTCTGTTGCTAAGGAAATTAGAGCATTGCGCGGAAAAATCTGGGAATTGCTCGAAGAACCTGTGCGGAATCAAACAACCGCTTTCATCGAGCTGGCAATTGCTTTGCATACTATGTCAAACTCGATTGCTGTAAAAGATTTGCCCTTTGGTTCTTTAGCTGATAAAAAATCGAAGTTTGAGAATAATTTGTTTAATATGTTTCGCGGCAAAGTTGATGATTCAATGAAGCAATTTCTCTCAGCCGTGATGGAGTACCTTTCTCAACTGCCGGGAAGCAATGTTGAAGCCCCTATAGATATTGTCCGCGCGTTAAAAGATGTTGAAAGAATATTACGCGTAGATGCTTCTGCTCTGACAAAAGAGAAACAGGAACAGTTGAATTTTTATATTATCCGGATGTCAAGATTGGTAGGAGATAACGGGTAGTATGGTTATATGTCCGGTTTCCCTGCATTCCTGTTGATTAACTTGTATTTCTAACTAAGTTTATTTCCCCGGTACAAAATGGAATTATTTGGCTCAATATCACGTGTTAAAGGTGAATTAGAATTCAAAGGTGATAAATCGATTTCGCATCGCGCGGTTATCTTTGCCTCAATGGCAAAAGGGAAATCGTATATTCACAATCTCTCCATTTCTGAAGATGTTCACTCTTCACGATCTGTTTTTCAGGCACTTGGTGTGGATATTTCACTATCAGAAAATACTTGGCAGATCAGCGGAAAAGGTTACAAAGGTTTTACTCCTCCAACCGGCAATTTGGATTCCGGAAATTCCGGAACAACCGCGCGTCTGATGTCGGGCTTACTCATCAATCAAAAATTTAAGTCAACAATAATCGGAGATGAATCGCTTTCAAAGCGTCCGATGAAAAGAATAATTGATCCACTCCGTCTGATGGGCGGAAGGCTCTTGCCGACAAATGATAATTTTCTACCGATGACAATTACACCATCTGATCAATTGAAACCTATTACTTATACATTGCCGATCGCGAGCGCGCAAATCAAGAGTGCTGTCGCGTTGAGTGCATTGCATTTTGATGATGAGACAACGATAATTGAAACCTTTCCGAGCAGAAACCATACCGAACTAATGTTAGGTCTTTCCGTGACAAAAGAAAACGATGGAACATTCATTCGAGTATCAAAAAAGAATTATCCTTTGCCTTTTGAAATGACAGTTCCCGGCGATGTTTCTTCGGCAGCTTTTTTTATAGTGCTTGCTCTCATACTTCCTGATAGTGAACTACTGATAAAAAATATTTCTCTAAATCCGGAGCGGTCTCATTACATCACCCTTCTTAAACAAATGGGCGGTGATATCGAGATTCAAGAAACTAAAGAATCTTTGGGAGAGTCCATTGGCAATGTAAGAGTACGGTCTAGTAAATTAAGAAATATTGTTATACCTGCTGCTTCAGTACCTCTTATCATAGATGAAATACCGATACTTTCAATATGCGGAATTTTTGCCGAGAATGACTTTGAAATTTTTAATGCAAAAGAACTGCGGGTAAAAGAATCTGATCGAATAACTGCAATGGTTCACAATCTGCGGTTGGCAGGGCTTGAGACAGAAGAATTTCCGGATGGCTTTGCCATACGGGAAGGAATGCCAAATAAACCGATTTTACAGGCATTCGAATCTTTTGGAGATCATAGAATTGCAATGTCATTCGCTGTACTTTCCTGTATTTTTGCCGATGGGGGTAAAGTAAATAATTTTTCTTGCGCGAATATTTCCAATCCTGAATTCATTAAACAGCTTAATTCCATTAGAGGGTAATTATTTGGACGAAGAAAACGAGTACTATTCCTCTTTTAAAACATAGCCCACGCCTCTTACGGTATAAATGTACTCCACGCTCGAATGCTGCTCAATTTTACCGCGCAGTTTATTAATATACACGTCAATAACATTAGTATCAGTATTAAAATTATATTCATAGACGTGCTGGGTAAGTTTAGTGCGGGAAACAACTTTGTTTTTATTACGCAAAAGATATTCAAGAATTGCATATTCTTTGGGCGTCAGGTCAATATCGGTATTATTGATATTCATTTTATGGGTTTGGGTATCGAGACTCAATTCACCGGCTTTAAGTACTAAAGTTTTCAAGCTTTCCCGCCGCCGCAAGAGCGCGCGGGCGCGGGCAATAAATTCCTCGAATGCAAACGGCTTAGTCATATAGTCATCGGCACCGGCATCTAAGCCGTCAACTTTATCCTGAATTTTATCTTTTGCTGTAAGCAACAAAATAGGGGTAACAATATTACGCGCACGCAAATCGCGGGTAATTGAAATGCCGTCCTTAAACGGCAGCATCAAATCAAGTATTATTAAATCATATTCGCACTCCAGCGCGAGATCAAAACCTTCTTTACCGTTAAAAGCGATGTCAACGGTATAATACTCTTCTTCCAGTCCTTTTTTTATGAACGCGGCAACTTTACGTTCGTCTTCTACTACAAGTATTTTCATAGACTAAAATAAACAAAAAAAAGGAGAGTTAAAAACTCTCCTTTTTTGTAAATCTATCCGATTAATTCAACCGAATTATTTTGCTTCTGTTTTTGCTTCAGCTTTTTTAACTTCTTTTTTAGCTTCGTGTTTTTTCTCAGCTTTAGGCTCGGCTTTTTTAGCTTCTTTTTTTTCAGCTTTAGGCTCAGCTTTTTTAGCTTCTTTTTTTTCAGCTTTAGGCTCGGCTTTTTTAGCTTCTTTTTTTTCAGCTTTAGGCTCAGCTTTTTTAGCTTCTTTTTTCTCAGCTTTAGCTTCAGCTTTTTTAGCTTCTTTTTTCTCGGTCTTTACTTTTGTTTCAACTTTTGCTTCCTGAGCAAAGGTGGAGCCAACGAGACCCAAAACAACGAAGAGGGCAATGATTAAACGTGACATAGTGTAATTCCTAAATAAATAATGAAATAATTTTTTAATACGTATCAAAAATACGGTTCAATTATTAATTACATCTTCAAAATGAATTAAAATATATTAATTTTATGCTTTAATATTGATCAGAACTATATGCTCCACGATATTCACGGTATCAGATTCTATACAAATTTCGCTTGTGAACCTCTCGGACAAGTTTTATATTATTTACGTCATTTTATAATTTACTAAAGAGCCCTGCAGTTATGTTTAAAAGATATTCATTGATTCTTTTGTTGGTTTTATCCTTCGCGGTTTCCGCTGCTTACGCGGCTGATCCTATCGGAAAAATAATTTCCAAAACGGAAGCTGATAGTTCCTTTGGAAATGTGTTAATATCTGTATCGATGACCAAAGAAAATGTTGTTGAATTCCAGAATAAGTGTACAACAAATGTTATTATGTTTGATATTTCAGACAGCAAATTGCGCGTCCTTGACGGAAATCGGCAGCCGATATTAAATGTTGATTCACCTGTGAAAGATACGGATGTTTTTCACGTCTATAGTATGTCCAAGGTACAGGAGTTACTTTCTCTTTCTGCTGATTCAAATGTGCTTTTTGAAGTTCGGGAAAATGTATTTTCGATTACATCGGGTGATTATACGCTTGAATTTGGGAACCCTTGTCCACCAATCTGCATTGGGAATTGATAAATTAAACTGTCATTCGCTCGGCATTATATGAAATATTTCTCCTAAATAAAGTTATTATGATTAAAATATTAATAATAGCGGGTACTCTCTCTGATGTAACTTGGTTCTTGGCAGCTATTCGGCAAAGTAAAAGGGAGTATAGCTACTACTTTGTTCCACTTGGAATGGCAGGAATGACAGATTTTTTAATTACTTGCTTACGGCAAAACGCCAATTATGCTACTATTTTTGTATTTCTTTTTTCTTTCTTTACCTTTATCAATTTGTTCGACAAAAAATTGTATTCTATTTTCAAAGTACCAATTATTATTATTGGCGCAACTCTCGTTTATTTTTTCGATATGCATTATAATAAGTATGTATTAGTGGTAATAATCTTACTTCATAGTATTATTTTGCTTTTCTTTTTGCGGCTGTTTATAAAGAATTCTTTTACTAATCTGAAATTTGATATTTTCCTATTGCCAATAGTAATCTATGAGACCTCACTTCTTATGAGATTCTTTTTTGCATTAACCGGAACCAATATTGGTTATCTATACTATTTAATAACGAGCATATTAGAGGTTTTTATTGGCATATTTTTTACAATTTTCACCGAAGACAGCCCTGCTTTGCAAATTAAACTTCATTCTTGGTCAATCCCAAAAGAATGAATAATAAAGAACGCCAATGATTCTATAATAACAAGAAAAAGCAGAAGACAAACTAAATAAACAAACGAGACCCGAAGAAAAAGTATAAAGAAAAGATACCGAATAGTAAGATGGTTGTTGACAAATAGCAAATATTTTAGTATTCAACAAAAAATATCTCGTTTTTATCCATAACCCGTTGTTTAGTAACTTTTGATAAAGTAATTTTCAATGATAATTTATACTTTTTCCATTCTTTTTTTAACAATTCCCATTGAAAAATAATAAAGATTAATCTATGAAAACTATTGATAAGAGTGCCGCGTTATTCACCGAAGCGGCTAATTACATTCCAGGGGGAGTCAATTCTCCGGTACGTGCTTTTAAATCTGTTGGCGGAACACCAATATTCTTCCAAAGCGGAAAAGGGAGCAAGATGAAAGATGTTGACGGGAATGAGTATCTTGATTATATAGGCAGCTGGGGACCGCACCTGTTTGGACATAACCCGCGGTTTATTGTCAACGCGATTACCCGCGCGATAAATGATGGAGTCAGCTTTGGCGCACCGACTGCTCACGAAGTAGAAATGGCAAAACTTGTGTGTTCAATGGTTCCATCAGTTGAAATGATTCGTATGGTTAACAGCGGAACTGAAGCAACAATGAGTGCAGTGAGAGTCGCGCGCGGATTTACAGGGCGTGAAAAAATAATTAAATTTGAAGGATGTTATCACGGGCACGCGGATTTCTTTTTAATAAAAGCGGGTTCAGGCGCGCTCACGTTTGGTGTTCCTACATCGCCCGGTGTAACTAATGGAAATGCTGCCGATACATTGATAGCAGACTATAACAATTTGACATCGGTTAAAAAAATAGTTGATTCAAACAAGGCTGAGATAGCCGCGATAATTATTGAGCCGGTTGCCGGCAATATGGGCGTTCTTCGAGCGAAGGATGAATTTATCTATGGTATTAGAAAGCTCTGCGATGAAGAAGGCATAGTGTTAATTTTCGATGAAGTGATGAGCGGTTTCAGAGTTGCCCCGGGAGGCGCGCAGGAAGTACTTGGCGTAAAACCTGACCTTTCAACGTTCGGTAAAATTATTGGCGGCGGTCTTCCTGTTGGTGCATTTGGCGGAAGGAAAGATATTATGAGCGTGCTTGCTCCGGCCGGACCTGTATATCAGGCAGGAACTTTGAGCGGTAATCCGCTTGCTATGTCAGCCGGTTTGGCAGCTCTTTCTCATATAAAGTCTCATCCTGAAATTTATAGTCAGCTTGAAGAAAGTTCTGCTTATCTTCAAGCAGGTTTTGAAGATAACCATAAAATATTGGGCAAGAATTATTCCATCAATCGTGTTGGTTCAATGATGACGCTTTTTTTCACGGAATCAATGGTGGATAGTTATCAAACCGCGGTTGCATCAGATACAAAATTGTTCGGACGGTTTTTCCACGAAATGCTTAATCGCGGAATTTACTTACCGCCTGCACAATTTGAAGCTCTTTTTGTTTCCACCGCGCATACTTCCCAAGATTTAGACTATACTATTAAATCACACTATGAATCTTTAAAAGCAGCGTTAAGTGCTCATTCATAAATAACCTTAACAATTTCTCACGCGAAAGTTATCTTTAAGAAGATGTAAAAGTTATTTCTTAACAAGCCCTAAACAGTTACGATGATCATACAAAATATTGAAAGCTATTCTTCCGGGGTAACTACTCAGTCTCCTGAAATCAAGAAAATATATGGTACGGATATTATGTTCCAACGGGACTAAATTTGAATAACCGTGAGTGACAACTCACGGGAGAATGATAAAAAGCATCTATGTCCCCGAAGGGG
>CAIYTF010000110.1 GCA_903929035.1 uncultured Ignavibacteriales bacterium | reverse complement strand
GTTAAGAAAAAACAAATTCAATATTTTCGAAGAACTATCCAATGTTTTCTCTTCTTCGAATTTTGATTTCTCTAATACGACCTAAACAGTTACATTATTTTAATATTTCGGATTACAATGCCAATCCCACGCGGTTTTTAGTATTCCGGCAATGTTATATTTTGGCACCCAGCCCAAAACTTCTCTTGCCTTTGTATTATCAGCAACAAGAATTGCTGGATCGCCTGCCCTTCGAGGAACTGTATTTTCAGGGATTTCCTTCCCCGTAATTTCACGCGCGGTTGTAATTACTTCCTTCACGGAGTTGCCGTTACCGGTTCCAAGATTAATAATCGTGCTTTCCTTACCGGCAAGCAGATATTCAAGTGCCCTAACGTGGGCATCAGCCAAGTCTTCCACGTGGATATAATCTCTAATGCAAGTACCATCTTCAGTTGGATAGTCATCACCATAGATTTGAATTGCTTTTCGCTTCCCAAGAGCTGTTTGGAGAATTAGGGGGATTAAATGCGGTTCGGGGTCGTGACTTTCACCTATACTGCAGTCGCTGCTTGCACCTGCCGCGTTGAAATAACGTAAACAAACAGCTTTCAATCCATAAGCGGTATCATAGTCCGAGAGAATATTTTCTACCATCAGTTTGGTTTTTGCATAGGGGTTTATCGGATTAGATTTTTGATTTTCTCCAATTGGCACAGATACCGGATTCCCGTAAATTGAACAGGTCGAAGAAAACACTGCCCGTTTAATTTCTGTTTCATAAAGAGCGGTGAATAAATTAAGAGAACCAACAACATTGTTACGATAATACATAAAAGGATCCTCGACTGATTCTCCAACATAAGCAAACGCCGCGAAATGAATTGCCGCGTCAATTTTATGTTTGAAAAGGCAATTCATTAATTTTTCTCTGTCCAATAAATCAACATTTTCAAAAACCGTGCCTTCAGGAACAGATTCTATATGACCGCGTGAAAGATTATCAAAGATGACGGGTGTAAACCCTTTTTCAATCAACAATTTTACCGTGTGCGAGCCGATATAGCCTGCACCGCCTGTTACTAATATATTCATAATTTTAATGCTTTTTAATTACTAAAGAAAATGCTGCAGTTGAAGAACTGCAGTTTGTATTTATATTATCCGAAACTGTCAAACGGACTTGAAAAGTACCCGATTTCTCATACAAATGGTAAACCGTTGCACCGGAGCCTTTTGTTCCGTCACCAAAATCCCATATAAAGTCAAGTGCATCACCATCGGCATCAGATGAGGCTGCGGCATCAAGCAATATTTCATCGTGCGCTCCGCCAGTAAATCCGTTATCCGGATGAATTACTTTTATAACGGGTGCCGAATTTACAAGAATTTGAACTGTGTCAGCTGCCTGCGAACACGAAGTGTTTTCTTTATCGTCAATCGTCAAAGCAACACTGTAAACACCCGGTCTTGCAAATGAATGTTTTAGCTCTTTCTCGCTTGACGAGAATCCATCGCTGACATTCCACTTGTAGTTAAATTCAGTATTATCGGCATCAAATACTTTCTTTGGGACTAATGACAACACCTCCCCGGGACAGATATTTCTGCTTGGTCCGAGTACAACTTGGGGACGTGAATTTACTTTAATCGGTCGTACAACTTCATCGCGGCTGTTTGCAAGATTATCACCATCATCAACACTTAAAGATACATTATAAATACCCTCGACAGGGTATATATGTTTAACAGAAACTCCTTCGGCAGTGTATCCATCACCAAAATTCCAGCTATATGATTTAATTGTTCCATCTTTATCACTTGAACGGGCAGCCTCAAAGGTAACTTCTTCACAGGGTGTAACAGATGCTTTGAAATCAGCAATAGGTACAGGAGTTTCATTTACTCTAACTTTCAAAGTGTCAACATCAAAATTATTTTCCAGATTTGTATTATCTTTCACGCGGAGAGTCACATAATAGTATCCTGACTTTGAATATTGGCGGCGTACATTGATGCCGCTTCCTTTTTGGCCATCACCGAAGTTCCATTCATAAACCTGTAAAGACCCGTCTGCATCTTTAGAAGCGGCACCGCTGAAATCAAGCGGTTGATTTAACCCAACTTTATTATTCGCTATAATTTTTGAAACCGGTTTTTCATTCACCACTATCAATTTTTGCGTTGTAGCAGTATGGCAGTCAGTTTTTGCATCTGTCGTTATAGTTACACGAGCGAAATAATTGCCGTATTTAGTATATGTTTTGTTAACCGTCTGACCTTTTGCCGATGAGCCATCTCCAAAATCCCAGACATATTCAAGAATTTCAACACTTTTCCCAATTTCAGGTTTCGCGGAAAGTGTTAAAACTTTCCCGACAGGATAATTCTGCGGAATAGTAAAATCAACTTTTGGCGCATCATAAACTGTTACAGTAATCTGGTCACTGTCGGTATTATCGCACTCACCTTTTACATCGCCTGTTATAGTAAGCGTTACACGATAAACATCGGGTTTGGCATAACTGTGTGTCGGCATAGAACCTCCGCCAACAGTTCCATCGCCGAAATCCCAAGAATAATTATTTACAACACCGTCATAATTAGTTGATGCACTTCCATCAAATTTTAAAACAGCGTTAGCGCAGGCAATCATATCTTTTCCTGCACGCGCAACCGGCGATTCACTCACTACCACGACAATACTATTATTATCTGAATTGCACGGTAAACCGGAATCATCTTCGACTTTAAGAGTTACTTGATATGTGCCGCCCAGCTTATATATCTTTGTAGGATTCATTCCCTCGCCTTTTGAACCTTCGCCAAAATCCCATAAATATTTTAATACACCGTTTTCAGGGTCTTTAGATTCACCTCCGTTGAATCGGACAGTTTCGCCGGCGCAAACAATCATATCAGAACCTGCATTTGCAAGCGGCGGTTCATTTATTTTAACTGTAATCGAAGATGTACTTGTTGAATTAGCAACCTTCATACCATCATCAACGGTAAGAACAATCGGGTAGGTTCCTCCTTTAATAAAAGTGTGAGTAACCTGCATTCCTTTTTCAGTTGGGGAGCCGTCACCAAAATTCCAAATATATGTCAATGGGTCTCCATCTGCATCGGTTGATGAGGAACCATCAAATGTAAGTTTTCGCTCGCAAGTATAAACATTCTTCCCTGAATTAGAAACAGGCTGTGAATTTATTTTAATTTTAATTGTATCTATCGCGGTGGCGTTAATCGCTCCGCTGTTATCCGTCACGGTTAAAATAGCAAAATATGTCCCCGGTTGTTTTATTGTCCGCATGACAGTTTTACCTTCAACAATGCCTAACCCCGGTGAAATTTCCCATTCGTATTTAGAAATTGTTCCGCTGCCGGAAAAAGACTTTGAACCATCTAATTCAAAATTCTGCATAGGCGCGGCAATAATATCAGAACCGGCAACAGCGGTGGGTTTCCCGTTTATTGTTGCAGTAATCTCGCTAAAGCTGACCGCGTTTGACTGTAAGGTATTGTCAATTACTTTTAGTTTAACTCGGTATAATCCCTGCTTGGAATATGTATGCTGAATAACTTTCCCGTGCAGGACTGTACCGTCACCCATATTCCATTCATAATCTGCAATAGTGCCATCCGGGTCAAATGAGCCGGCACCTGAAAACTCAATAACTTGTACGGGGGCACCAATTTTATTCATACCCGCGTCAGCAACAGGTTTGGCGTTTATTGTCACTTTTTTATATGCCTCTGCACTGTTATTTACAGTTCCGCTATTATCTAAAACTTTTAACTTAACAATATAAACGCCGAAATTCTTATATATATGAAGCGGAGATTTTTCATTACTCTTTGAACCATCACCGAAATCCCATTCATACCTTGAAATTGTTCCATCATTATCCACCGCGCCACTTCCGTCAAACTGCACGGCACTCTCGGTAACAAGTATCTCACCGCCAATAGTAACTTTCGGCACATCATTAACAATGACAGTTAACTCGTCATCGGCATAAGCTGATTTTGTACCTGAATTGTCAGTGATTCTTAAATGAACCTTATATTTGCCCGGGTTCGCGTAGGCGTGAGAAACGTTTATACCTTCACCATAAGCCCCGTCACCATAAGCCCATTCATACTTTACTATTTCTCCATCTTCATCTGACGATTCACTGCCTGAGAAATATACTACCTCACGCTGAGCTACTATTTGGTCTTTTCCAGCTTTAGCAACAGGAGGAAAATTTACCTTAATGGTTAAGTTATCCATAGAAAAACTGTTAGCAACATCCGCGTCATCATCTACACGCAGGGTTACTTTATATCTGCCTGATTTATTATAGCTGTGTGTTACTTTTTCGCCTGATGATTTGGCACCATCGCCAAAATCCCAAGAATATTTGCTTATCTTGCCATCCGGATCAAAACTCGCGGAAGCATCAAAGCGGACTTCATCACCAATTGCCGCCCAGCTGTCTTGTCCCGCCTTAGCCACCGGTTCAGCGTTTACCCATATCTCTTTGGATATTTTCCCGAAATTACAAGGTGATGTTGAGTTATCGCGGACAGTTAACTCAATTGTATATTTTCCCGATTTGTTATATGAATGAGTATATATTTTACCATCACCTGTTGAACCATCACCGAAATCCCAATTATATTTTGTTACAACACCATCTTCATCGCTTGAAGAAGAAGCATCAAACGTAACTTTTTCGTTAGGAGCAGCAATTTGCTTAAAACTAAAATTAGCAGCAGGTGATTTGTTTACAGGAACTTGAAAAATAACATAACTGTCATTGCCAACCGTGCCTGAATTATCGGAAGCAAGAAGTTTCACGGTATAGCTTTTCCTTTCAGGATACTTATGAACAACACGGTTGCCTTCGCCTTTAGTGCCGTCACCAAAATCCCAACTAAAACTTATTATATCGCCGTCTTTATCTATTGTGCCGGTTGCATCAATTACCACAGAATAACAGTCATTCAGAAATTCAATAGTTTTTACTATTTCAGGGCTGCTATTTGAACGTTGAGATTCGACAGGAAGAAGCATCGGCAAATATTCACCGCTTTTTGTACGAGCATAAAAAGTCACGTCATTGGGTGATTCGCTTCCTTTACCAATGATAATCCCGCAAACTTTATTTGTTTCAAACTCATTCAATGTTATTGACGAGCGTTCCCACACTCCATCTCCCGATGAGCGAAGAGCCAGATTTGACCTGACAGGTGTTTGTAATGTTAATGGCGCGTTCGCGGCATCGTAATTAGCTGCCTCGATAGCCGTTTCGCTATTAGTACGGAATCTAAGTATAGGGTCATATTTTTTCTTGTCAATACGAAGTGACGGGTTATATGAGAATATTTCAACTCCTTCTACCGGTACATTTAAGCCGGACTTTTTTGAAACGAATAAGTTGAAAGTATTGCCATCATCACCTTTAAGACCGGTTACTGTTAGTTTCAAAATATGATACGATTCATATTCTGCACCGGCCGCGGGAATAAACTTGGCAAAGTCAATCCATTCATTGTCTGTATATGGGTCAATGCTGTATTTCCTGCTTGCTAAGATGCTGCCTGCATATAAATTAACCTGTTTTCCGTAAATATCGTTTGAATAGGCACTTGAAAAAGCCTCTTTTCCGCCATACAAACTAAATTCAGTTTCAGTGTTCCATTCGCCAACTTTCTGATCATTCACACCTCCGCAGTCAGGATCAAAGAGGCGCAAAGTAAGCGAATCTGATATCGAGGATGGAATTTTAATAAAAAATATCTGGAAGTTATTGTCGTCACCTTCATTTGCCGAAGCATTCTTTCCAAATGTAATCATATTAGCACTTGATTGCGCGAATAGTCCGGATTGGCAAATAATAATTATAAACGCGATTAAATAGTGAAGTTTTTTCATAATATTATTTCTTCAAATCTTGATTTAAAAAATTATACTCTTTCAAGTTCCCAAGTTGATCTTCCAGCAAAATAAGACGAATTTTAACATCAGCACTGCCGGCAAAAGAGCAATTCTCTGAGGCGCGATATGTTTGTGTATTTTCATCAAGCCTCAAGTAAATGGTAAAGAGGTCTTCGCCTAATTGATAAATAAGTTTGGCAGTTTTTTTAAGACCTGTTTTATCGCTTGCTTTAATTTCAAAAGCAACAATACCAGTTCCGGTAATTTTTGCAGGCACCGCTTTATAATTTATTAATTCAGGCGGAGCAGAGTCAAGGAAGATTTTTCTATATACTTTGGTTTTTGCCCCATTTTTATTGGTCGCGATAAAGAGTAATTCATTTAATCCTTCTTTCAAGGCATATAATGTCTGAAATTTATTTTGCTTAATTTCAATTACAGAGCCATTTAACCGCAGCGCGGCAGCATTGGAAACAAAGCCAATCACCGCGAGAGAATTATCAGATGTTTTTTCCGGAATTTCATCGTTGAACCGAATCTCGGGCAATTCTTTATCAAGATAAATATACATCGTGTCAACTAAAATTTTGCCCTCTTTATTTTTAGCCTCAACAATAACCGTATTTTTAGTTGTTAGTCTTGAGATAGTAAACCTGAACTCTCCTGTTGAATCAGAAAGTGCTGCAACTTTCAATCCGGTCGGATGGGAAATTGCAGTAACAAAAGTTTCCGCGGTCGTGGAACCCTTTATTGTTAATGACTGATTCGTAGTATAAATTTGTTTTTCACCGCCCAGCGTATTCAAGTCATATTTCAAGAACAACCCCTGCCCTTTTGAATAATCAACTTTACGCGTGATAGTTGATTTATTACCGCTTGAATCAATAGCAACTACGTCAAAAACATTCACTCCTTCGTGCAGCAAAAAATGCTTCTCAAATGCTCCGGAAGCATCAACCGTGAGTGTCTCACCATTGATACTGACCCTCACGAGTGATTCAGTATTGCCTTTTATATCAATTTCATTCTTCGTGACAAAAACATTTGTTGCAGGTTCTGAAACGGTCAAGTAAGGAGCCTCGTTATTCACGATGAGCGTGAATAAACGTGCATCAGAAAATGGTCCGGGGAATCCATCCTTATCAATAGCCGCTGCTCTCCAATAATAACTGCCGCGCTCTAATTCGGCATTGTGAGCAGTTGATTTCATTTCTTTTGATTGAAAAACCGCTGTCTTAAAAGTGGCATCGCGGGATATTTGCAGCCAGTATTTGTCCGCCCCATCAACTTTACTCCATTCTAATGATATTTTGTTTTCATAAACGATTTTTTCATTGACAGGAGATGTAAGATTTGGACGCTTCAGCAAATCTTTGGGCTGTGTCAAAGTTCCCGAAGCAAGCAAAGACGCGCCTTGGTTTGATTTCAAGGTAATTTTTGAATTTTTGGATTTTAAATCAATTTCACCGTCATAATTGGCAACCTTCGCGGTTTTATCATCCTTACTTACCCAATATGTTTTGGAGCGGACGGTAGCTTCCAGTCCCGGGGTTTCAAGATTAAATTTTTTCTTGCCTTGTGCTCCGCCGGCAAGCAGCGCGAAAGCATCACCTTTTTCAAGTGTTACTTTTGCCTCGCTTCGGTTTGTCAATAAGTCAACTCTGTTTCGTTGAATGACCGCCTGAGAGTTTTCGCTTAGTCTAATTTTACTTTTGTCCTGAAAAGCAACTTCAGCATAAGAATCAGAAAGTGTCCTCACGCGGTCGTTCTCGATAATTTTCGCTAATACAGGAATTGACCGCCAAAGGTTTTCTATTGATTTTTTGGATTCAACTTTTCCTTTTGAAAAAGAAAGGGTTGCTTCACCTTTTGTCGCGCTCTTCATAGAGGCTTCCTGCGCCGCGTTTAATGCTTCCTGCTTTGCCTCCGATCCGAGCTGATAACTCTTATCCCAGTTACCGGATTTTCGTTCTTTGATAGCCTGCGTATGCGAAGCAATGGCTTTTGTCATTAAATCAGATGCAAAAGATTTTGCACCGGCAGTTGTTGCTTTCTGAATTTCAACCAAGGCTTCGTCAATTGCTTTTTTGGCTCTCATAATTTGGTTGTATGGTATAGTCAGCACCATACCGGTTTTCACATCCGATGGAGATCGGAGTTTATTGCTCTTAAGAATTTCTTCCCATAAATCGGGATCATTTAAATACTCTTTTGCAACATCGCGAATCGTTTGTTTCTCCCGCACGGCTACACGTAGAACGCTCTGCTGCTGCGAATAGCTCAAGTTTGATATTAGCAGCAGCACTAAAACAAGAATGGTACTTATTTTCATAATATTTTTGTCAGGTTAAATAGCAATATTTTCTTTGAATATAGAATCACGACAATTCAGAACATACAAATTCTTAAAACAATATCGTTTTTTCAAGATATAATTCGCGTAAAAATAGCAATAAATCGCGTAAAATTCACCAATATGTTAAATATTATTTACGCGTGTTACGCGAAGTTTGACTATTGTTCATTTTGCCGCTTTTTAATTTGAGTTTCCCAAAGAAAAACAAGGAGAAAAATAAGCTATTTGAGTTAAGCTTAACTCGCTATTTACACAAATTATTCTACACGCTCGGTTATTTGCAACTATGCTCTTTGCAGTTTTTTATCCTGTTTTCTTGCATTTAACCTAAATATCCAATATTTTAGCCTACGAAATTATTAATTATAAAAAGAATTTGAAATGAATGCCGGAACCCTTTTAATAATGATACGTGATGGAATAAAATGCGGGGATTAAAAACAAGTAATACTGTTTTCTCCCTCCAATATTACGCGGCTATATATGCTCTTTTTCTTTTCTTTCAAATCATTGTTCATCATCCTGTAATATTTATCCTGTTAACCAATCGGATTTCCCTCTAACAAAAGACATTAAATTATTATCAACTAAATAGAGATATATGAAACACGTCATATCTATGAGAGATCTTGCAAAAAGGGATATTCTCCTATTGCTGGATTTAGCGGGGAAAATCGAGAAAAAGGAACTCCGACCGGACTTATCCGACAAAGTCGCGGCACTCCTATTTTATGAGCCTTCCACCCGCACGGTTTTTTCTTTTGATACTGCCGTTAAAAGAATGGGCGGCAAAACAATTCAAATGATAGGCTCCGAATCTTCATCCGTCAAAAAAGGCGAATCTTTTTCCGATACTATTAATGTTGTCCGGCAATATGTGGACTTAATCGTTATTCGTTCAGTCATAGAAGGAGCAGCACGATATGCTTCCGAAATTCTTGATATTCCTATCATAAATGCCGGTGACGGCAGCAATCAGCACCCAACACAAACACTGCTTGATCTTTATTCCATTCAAAAAACACAGTCAACTCTCTCGAATCTACACATCGCGCTGGTGGGTGATTTAAGATTCGGAAGAACAATTCATTCTTTAGTTTATGGGTTATCTCATTTTGGCGTGACATTTTACCTTGTTTCTCCAAGACACTTGAAAATCCCGGATTACATTCGAAACGATAAATCATTGGCAAATATCAAGTTTATAGAATCCGATAATTTAGCAGAAATTATTCCAACCCTCGATATTATGTATGTCACACGGGTTCAAAAAGAACGATTTGCCGATCCGGTGGAGTATGAACAATTGAAAAACAGTTATCAGATAACCGCGCGTCTATTTAAAGAGCACCCGCCAAAAGAAAATTTTAAGATTCTCCATCCGCTTCCCAGGGTTAACGAGATAACAACGGATGTTGATTCCACACCTTACGCGTATTATTTCCATCAGGCACGGAACGGGCTTTTTGTCAGGCAGGCGATTATAGCAAATTTATTAGGAGCTGCATAATGAAAGAATTAAAAGTCGATGCAATCAAAGACGGCACAGTAATCGATCATATACCAGCGGGTAAAGCCCTTAAAATAATAGAAATACTGGGCATTTCCGAAAACGACCAGCTAATGATAGGCACTCATCTCTCCAGCAAGAAATATGGCAAGAAAGATATTATAAAAGTTGAAAACCGCGAATTTTCTCAACACGAATTGAATCTTGTTGCACTAATAGCACCTTCAGCGACATTTGTTACCATTTGCAATTTTGGCTCTGTTAAAAAAAGTCAAGTTGAACTACCTGCTAAAATTGAACGATTAATCAAATGCCCCAACCCCACCTGCATTACAAATAATGAAATTATGGTAACCAAGTTTCTTGTAGAATCTAAAAGCCCTATCGCGATTCGGTGCAGCTATTGCGAACGGGTATATAGAATTGACGATATTAGTAAATTTATTATCCCGTTGCAAGTATGAAAAAAAGCGGAATCCTGCAAACCGATTTTTTTGGAAAACTTGCGAACAGCCCATTAGTGCTTGCATCCGGCGTTATAGATGTATCTTATTCAGGTATGCTTCGCGCGGTGGAGGCAGGGTGCGGAATTGTCACTATGAAATCTCTCACTCTTGAACCAAGAAAAGGGCATAACGGTCCGGTTGTGGCCGAATTCGCAGGCGGATTTATCAATTCAATGGGATTGTGTAATCCCGGCATTGACTCGGGATTAAAAGAAGCGGATGACTTTAAAAATCGAAGTGATGCGCCTCTTATAGCAAGTGTTTTCGCGATTTCAACGGATGATTTTATCGCCCTGACAAGGAAAGTAAACGACTCGAAAGCGGATGCGATTGAATTAAATCTTTCCTGCCCGAATGTCGCGGATGAATATGGTATTCCCCTTGCTGCTTCAAAGGAAAAAGTAACTGAAATAGTCTTGGAAGTAAAGAAAATTTCCCGTCTCCCTGTTATCGCGAAACTTTCCCCGAACACGTATAATGTTCCCGAGATTGCAAAGGCAGCTGAGAATGCCGGCGCGGATGCACTCACGTTAATAAATACGCTTGGACCGGGTATGGTAATAAATATTCACGCGAGAAAACCTATGATACTAAATAAGTTTGGCGGCATTTCCGGTGCTGCCATTAAACCTGTCGCGCTGAAATTAATTTACCAAATAAGTAAACTGATAGACATTCCCATTATAGGCACCGGCGGTGTCCTCAATGCTGATGACGCGATCGAGTTTTTAATGGCGGGAGCAAAATATGTATCAATTGGAACAGCTGTTTATTATCACGGTATCGAGGTATTCACGGAAATTCGCGAGGGCTTGATTAATTATTTAACAACAAACAATCTTTCTTCAATAGAAGACATACTCCCCTTATCTTAAAATTCAAGTAAAAAATGTAAAAGTTATTTCTTAACAAGCCCTTATCATTATATTATTTTTCATAAGGTACTGATTGATTCATTCTTTTTTTACCCACGCTAATCGTCATAGAGCCATAATTAACCGTTAACAAATATTTTTTCAATTTTCTCAATCAACTGAAAACTTTGAAATGGTTTCGTGAGAAAATCGTTACAGCCGGCTTCCATTGAATTTCTATAGTCTTCGGGAAACGCGTGACCGGTTACCGCTATAATTGGAATATTCGGATTCTTTTTGCCGGCTCTGATAACTTTGGTTAATTCCAAACCATTCATACCTTCTTTAAGAGAAATATCCATAAGTATTAAATCGAATGAATTGCTTGTAAACAGCTCTAATGCTTTTGCCGCATCACCTGCAATTTTAACTTCGAAGCTTTTGGTTAATATTGTCTCAATAAAATATTGATTTACAATATCATCTTCCACAACAAGAACAGCCGGCTTCAAATTCTTGGTCTTTTTATTAGGAAGCGAAGAATGCACTATTTCAATCTCTTCCGGTTTATTTTTCTTTTCCGGCATATCGTGCATATCAAAGCGAATGGTACACGATGTTCCTTCACCTTTTTTGCTTTTAACGGCAATCGATGCTCCGTTTAAATCAAGAAGTTTTTTCGTTATAGCAAGTCCCAAACCCAATCCTTCATAAGGGCGGCTATACCCAATAGCCTCTTGGGAATAAGGTTCAAACATTCCCTGAAGGTATTCCTCGGAAATTCCGGTTCCCGTATCACGGATGTCAACACATATATTGCTTTGCTTATCTCTGTATATCGATATATCGATAGAACCCGTGTTAGTGAATTTTATCGCGTTATCAATTAGATTTTCTAATGCAGTCTTTATGGCATTAGAATCTGCAAAAACGGTATCCCCGCCAATAGTAGTATTGAAGCCTATTTTTAGCGATTTCATCGCGGCTAACTGATTAAATTCTGGGACAAGACCTCCTATAATTGCCTCCAGCGAAATATCAGCTTTCTTAACAGGAAAATCACCAATTTGCATTAGGGAAAAATTCAGAATTTTGTCAACAGTATTTATTAATCGCTTAGAAGATCTTTTAATGGATGTGAAAAACCTTTCTTCTTCAGCTGCCGCGTATTGAGAATATGCCTCTTGGATAATGCTGGTCATCCCGAGAATTCCATTGAGCGGTGTTCTGATTTCGTGCGACATATTTGCTATAAACGCGTCTTTCAATTTGTTCGCCGATTCCGCTTTTTCTTTTGAATTAATTAAATCTTGAAGTAATTGTTTTTTTTCAGTAACATCTTCCTTGACTCCGAGAAAATGAAGTAGGTTTCCTTTTTCATCGATAATCGGAGAAATCAACTCGGACTCCCAATAAAGTTCTCCGTTTTTCTTTTTATTGTGAAATTCACCCCGCCATTCTTTGCCTGAAGTGATAGTATCCCAAAGTATTTTATACTCCTCTTTATGCTTTTCTCCAGAACTGAAAATGCGCGGATTGTTTCCTATTAATTCTTCCAAAGAATAACCTGATGTTTCAAGTGTTTTCGGATTTACATACTCGATAGTTCCGTTAATGTCAGTTATAACAACTGACACTGGGCTTTGCTGAACAGCCTGGGAGAGTTTGCGTAGTTCTGTCTCTGCCCGTTTTCTATCGGTAATATCGCTGACAATAAGCTGCACCGCGAGTATATGCTCGAACCAAATCGACATTGCCTTAATTTCCACTTCAACCACGGAACCATCTAACCGTATTAATTTCTCTTCGGCAATAGGCAAAACAGTTCCTTCGACGGCTACTTTCCGCATTCGTTCGACGACTAATTCAATGGAATCCTGATGAACGATTTGGATAACTGGTTTCCCAATCAATTCGTCCTCGCTCGTTGCAGCCATTAAATGAATAAACTCTTTATTAACATAAACAAATTTCCCGTCCGCGTAAATCACGATAGCATCGGGTGAATTTTCAACTAATCCGCGGTATTTCTGTTCACTCTCTTTTAATGCCGCTTCCGCCCGTTGGCTTGCCTGTTCCGCTGAAAGGCGTTCAAGGATTTCCTTTTTAAGGTTCGTGTTTTTTGCGATAACTTTTAAAGTTAAAAATAAAAATAAAATAAATGTTGTAATCGTTATAATGTATTCCGCATTATGAAAAACAAAAAATTTGCTCCAGTTATACGAATCATAATCCATTCCAAACACGGCAATGGTTTTACCGTTGGTTTCATCTTTAATAGGAATCAGTATGCTTATCCAAGTTCCCCATCTATCGGAAACAGGAGCAGTAACAGAATCGCTGCCGCTGATAAAAGTGTTTTTATAGGCATTGTCCGCCTCAACATATTCCTGTCCCGGAGGTGAATAATCTTTTGAATCCGCCGGTTCGGAATCCGCTAAAAAATAAATTTTATCTCCTCTCATTGTATAGAGGTAGGCGAATCGCGAATTGGGATAAAGATGTTTTATGTTAATCAGCCGCTTTTTTATGCTCTTGTAAACCGTCGTTCCTGTGTCTTCTGTAACTGCTCTCAATTTCTTAAGGTTTTCTCCGTCAAGCGCACTTGCCGCGACCTTGGCAATGCTAAGTGCTTGTTCAGACTGTTCTTCTACTTCCCTATTATTTAAATACCGGATATACAGAATTCCCAGGATTGCTGTAAGAAAAAACAGCAATCCTGCAATTGTGATTGATTTTCTGCTATATAAAATTTTATTCATATCGGGAACTCCAATGAACTCGGCAAACCGCGAAATGTTTAACAAAGGATAGTTCGTCCATAATTTATCCGTTAACCATTATTTTTAAGTGAAAAATAAAATGTACTTCCCTTGCCTTCTTCGCTTTCAACCCAAATTTTGCCGCCGTGTTTTTCAACAAATTCCCTGCATAGCACTAAACCCAAACCCGTACTTGGTTCGTTTTCTGTTCCTAGCCTACCTACTTTTTCGCCAATCTTAAATATCTTTTCAACAATGTCAGCCGGCATACCGGTACCGGTGTCCGTCACCGATATTTCAATCATTCCGTTTTCTGTTACCTGCGCTCTGCCGATAACTTTCCCGTCCCGTCTAGTAAATTTTACCGCGTTAGATAAAAGATTTCTCAAAACACTAGAAATCATTTTTTCATCGGCATTAATTTTAAGAGTCTCCGGAATTTCATTGATGATAGTAATCCCTTTTTGTAGTGCTCTTTGCTGAATAGCATCCATACCTTGAATAAAAGCATTGGACAAATTGAGTACTTTCGGGGCAAATTCTATCGAGTCTTTTTGGAGCTGCCCCCATTGTAATAGATTTTCTATCAGTTTATAGAGGTTTTCTATAGAGGTGTGCAGTGAAATACTAAAATTTGTTACTTCTTCCGATGATAATTCATCGCTATCTTTTGCCAAAATTTCAGATAAGCCCAGCAGACCGTGGAAAGGACTTCTTAAATCGTGAGCGATAATGGAAAATAATTTATCTTTTTCGGAATTAGATTTTTCAAGTTGTTTATTAGTGCTATGTAATTCTTCCTCAGCCTGCTTGCGCTCGGTAATATCCCTTGCGGTTCCTTCGAACCCAATGACGGTACCGTTTATATCTCTTAAGGGGACGGCACTTGAGGTATGCCAACGCCAGGTTCCATTGATGTGCCGAATACGGTATTCTATGCCCTCTTGTCTTTGTCCAGTTGATATTACTTTTTGTAACCAAACTAAGCATTCCGGAATATCATCAGGATGGACAAATTGCTGGAATGATAGCCCCTCTACTTGTGATACAGAGTGTCCCAATAGGTTTGTCCAAGCTTGAGAAACAAAAGTGAGTATTCCATCAGGTGTAAGAATATAGATAATATCGTAGCTGTGCTCAATCAAAAAGCGGTGTTTTTCTTCGCTTTCCCGCAATGCCTCTTCCCCCAGTTTGCGTTCAGTTATATCCTTTGAAACGCAAGAAACCCATAAAATGTTTCCTTTAATATCTTTGATAGGGTCTATCATTGTGAGGAAATACTTACGTTCTCCGGATGCTGTGGTAATATTCAATTCGATTTCGCCTTTTTCTCCTGTTTGAAATACTTTCCGAACAAAAGCCAATCGTTTTTCAGCTACATCGAAAGGGAAAAGAAAATGCGGAGTTTTCCCCATAACTTCGTCAGGGGTTTTCCCGAATTGTTTTGAAAAAGCTTCATTGGCAAATTTGTAGGTCCCGTCAGGATTAAAGCTAAATATAGGATCACTTGAATATTGAATGAGAGACCTATATTTTTCTTCGCCCTCGCGCAGTGCTTCTTCCACGCGTTTCCGTTCGGTAATATCTACTATAAAGCCTTCCAAATAGGTAAAGTCACCGGCAGCATCCAATACTTTCCGCCCGGTCATTTCAACCGTAATGAGGCTGAGATCTTTTCGCTGCCAAATAACTTCATTGTAGTGTACCCATCCGTCAGTTCTCATTAAGTCGTCAATTATCTGCAGGCGAACTTTCGGGTCAACATATATTTGCGTACTCATATCGGAAGTGGACGCGATTATCTCGTTAGTATTGAAATATCCCAGCATCTTTGCGAGAGCAGGATTTGTTTCCAGAAGCCGCCCATCCAAGGTAGAATGGAAAATTCCAACCGGCGCATTTACGAAAAGGTTACGGAATTGCTCTTCACTCTCTTTAAGAGCGTTTTCGGCTCGTTTGCGCTCAGTGATGTCCTGTATGGTGCCAATCTGGCGTACCGGGTTACCGGAGGCATCATAATCAAATTCCCCAAGAGCCGAAACCCATCGCTTTTGTCCGTCATTTGGGCGGATAATTTTATAATCCATTTCAAACCGGGTTTTATCGCTTATTACTTTATAATAATAGTCCGTCAATTTACCGCGATATTCAGGTTCTATTATTGCAGACCAGTTTTCTATATTTCTGACAAAGAGATGGTCAATCCCGAAAATTTCATCAAGCACGGGAGAACTTTTCCAGATGCCGGTGTTTATATCAGTGACATAATGTCCGATACGCGCGACTTGCTGCGCCTGATGCAAAATTCTTTCACTATCGCGAAGTTCATTCTCCACACGTTTGCGGCCAGTGATATCCTGAATAATACCAAATATAATATGTTCTTCTCTGTCATACTCGGCAACGGAATGGATATCGATTATTTCGCCAGACTCGGGGTTTTTGATTTTGAATTCAATATTATAAGGCTCGGCTTTTTCAATTAACCCTTTTAACGCGTTATCAAGAATTGGTCTGTATTCCGGAAGCGGAATATTTTTAACAGCGTTATATTCAAAAAGTCCGCCTTTCAGCCCATAAATTTTTTCAGCACCTTCAGAGGCAATCATTATTTTGGAATCAAGAAGCAGTTCCCAGTTCCCTGATTTAGAGGCAAGTTCAGCACGTTTTAGCCTTACCGCACTCTCCCGGAACGCTTTCTCAAATTTTTTTCTTTCCTTTTCGGCTAACTTGCGTTCGGTAATATCGTGCATAACCAATAATACGGCGGATTGGTTTTCAAACGTAATCGGTATCGCCTTTATTTCAACATCAACCGCGGAGCCGTCAAGTTTTATTATCTTCTCATCGGCGGGAGGAGAGGCGGTTCTGCCGGACATCGCCACTTTCATTCGTCCGATAACAAACTCGCGATATTCAGGATGAACATATTCTAATACAGGCTTCCCGATCAATTCTTCCGCGTTCGCTGCCCCAATTAAGTAAATCAATTCGTTATTGACAAATACTATTTTCCCTTCAACATAAATCACTATGGCATCCGGAAAATTATTCACCAGCTCGCGATATTTAATTTCGCTTACTTTTAGCGATCCTTCCACCCTCTTCCGTTCCATAATATTTTTTGTGCTGGTACGGAAACCAAGTGAATTGCCGGCTGCATCAAATATCGGGCGCCAGGAAACTGATACCCAAATAGTTGATCCGTCTTTATGCTTAACGCGGGTTTCGATGTTATCGGCACTGCTGCCTTGCAAAGCTTCCGTCAATTTTCCTCGTGCATATTCAATGTCCTCCTCTGCTATCACCATAGAGAGATAGTCTTTTGCCGCCATATATTCTTCAGGAGTATATCCTGTCAATTCTATAGAATATGGATTCATCCAAAGGAGTTTTCCTTCCGGACTTAACCAAACTTCCCAGCTTGCCGCATAATTCGCTATTGCTTTGAATTTTTCGTTGCTCTCCCTTAATGTGCATAGTTCCTTTTCGTGTTCGGAAATTTCTTGTTCATACATAGCTTTCAGAGACTTGTATTCAAGTTTCAAAGCCTCCACTTCATTAAGAAGTTCTTCGCGTGTTGAAGCATTACTCATATATGTTCTATCATACTATTAAAGTATCAAAATATTCGCTTAATCCAAGGGTAAAATAATTTACATAATTAACCATTAACGATTATCTTCTCAATTTTCTCAATTAATTGAAAACTTTGAAATGGTTTAGTGAGAAAGTCGTTGCATCCTGCTTCCATAGCATTTCTATAGTCATCAGGAAAAGCGTGACCTGTTACCGCTATTATCGGGATGTTCGGATTAATATTACCTTTCCTGATAAACTGTGTTAATTCCAACCCGTTTAAGCCTTTACTAAGTGAAATATCCATAAGTATTAAATCAAATGACCGGCTATTAAACAGTTGGATAGCTTTTTCGGCATTGCCTGCAATAACTATATTGTAATTTTTGGTAAGAATTGACTGTGTATAAAATTGACTTACTGTATCATCCTCAACTATAAGAATACAAGGCTTCTCTCCTGCAGTCACCTTAGAAAGATGCCTCTGTTTTATTTCTTTTTCTTTTTCAACTGCCAAATTATTACCCGTCTGTTTTGCGATTTGCTTATTGAAACAAACAGTAAAAGCTGTTCCTTCCCCTTTTTTACTTTTTACGGAAATTGAAGCACCATTTAAAACAAAAAGTTTCTTAGTTATAGCGAGTCCCAAACCCAGTCCTTCATAAGGCCGGCTATATCCTATCCCTTCCTGTGAATATGGTTCGAATAGTCCCTTTAGATATTCATCGGAAATACCGGTTCCAGTGTCGCGAATATCTATGCATATTTTGCTTTTCTCATCTTGATAGAGAGAAATATCAATAAAACCAGCCTCGGTAAATTTTATAGCGTTATCAATTAGATTGTCAAATGCAGTATTTAAGCCATTCACATCTGCAAAAACAGTATCATCTTCAAGTGCAGAATTAAACCGTATTTTGAGAGATTTTGCCGCCGCTAAGGGATTATATTCACGAATAAGAACTTCAATAACTGACGAAAGGGAAATATCTGTTTTCTTAACAGGAAAATCGCCAATCTGCATAAGTGAGAAATTGAGAATTTTGTCAACGGTATTTATTAACCGCTTTGAAGATCTTTTAATCGATGTGAAAAATCTTTCTTCTTCCGCCGCCGCGTATTGAGAATATGCTTCTTGTATAATGCTGGTCATCCCGAGAATTCCATTGAGCGGTGTCCTGATTTCGTGCGACATATTAGCTATAAACGCATCTTTCAATTTGTTAGCAGATTCCGCTTTTTCTTTTGCTTGAATCAATTCCAACTCTATCCGCCTGCGCTCCGTAATATCGCTTCCGATACTAAGCAGTACCTGTTTCCCTTTCCACTCGGTTCGTTTCGCGTAAACTTCCAATGGAAAAGTATAACCATCTTTACGGCGATGTTCCATCTCAAAGAAAGCAGCCTCTGCTTTAAATATCTCCTGCATTCGGCTTTCTATCAGGAGCGCACTTTTAGGGGTGTTAAGTTCTCGCAGATTAAGTGCCATAAATTCATCTTTGGAATATCCGTGCATTTCACAAGCCCTTTGGTTGGCATAGAGAATATTCCCATCAAAGTCGAAAATATTAATAGCGAGAGGAGAAATATCGCTTATGGCGGCGTGGAGACGCACCTGTTCTTCTGCCTGCTTGCGTTTAGTTATTTCGAAGAAAGCCGCTACAAAGTGATCAGGCTTATATCTATACGCTACACAATCGTACCATTGATTACTAGACTCGAGATATTGCTCGAACCGTATAGTTTCACCTGTTTGGGCTACTTTGCCGTAAGTTCCGATCCAGTCAAAAGGTTCATTTTCGATTCCCGTGAATGCTTGCGTTACCTTTTTGCCGCGCGGGTCAACACCGGTCAGCTTCCTAAAACTTTCATTTGCATCAATGAAGAAATAATCTATCGGTTTTCCCGAATCGTCATAGATCATTTTATGATACGCGACTCCGATGGGCCCCTTTTCAAACAAAGCTCTGAACTTCCACTCTGCCTCGATCAATGCTTCTTCTGCCTTGTATTTCTCCGTGATATCGGAAAAAACCAATATCACTGTTTCAATATTCCCTTGGTTGTCCCGAATGGATGCAGCACTACCCGCGATCTGATATTTTTCACCATCGCGGCTTATCACAGTCGCGTGGTTGCCAGTTCCTGTTATTGTGCCGCTTGCTATAACTTTTTCAACGGGGTTATCCACAATTTTCCCGGTAGCTGCATCAACTATATTAAATAAAAGATTAAATGGTTTATTTTTCGCTTCTGCAATACTCCATCCTGTCAGCTGTTCAGCTGCAGGGTTCATCATCGTGACAACCCCTGATTTATCGGTAGTAATCACTGCATCACCAATAAATTTTAGTATAGTAGAAAGAGATTCCTCGCTTTCCCGTAATAATTCGGTTGATTGATCCAGATCGTCAATTTGCTTTTTCAACAGTAAATTTTTGTAAGCTTTTTCTGAAAGCTGGTTTGCAAATTCAAACAATAATCTCGATACTTTGTTAAACTGCACGGCAGACATAGCAGGAACTTCGTTCAGAGCCAACATAAAACCATCTCTGTCTGCTCCAATTTCATCAGCATATTCTAATATACTTTGTTCGTCCAATTGCTCATTCCGTACCTGACCAATTAACCAGGTGGCAATATGCAATCCGCCAATAGAAATGCTTGCACCTGCATCTCTTAGACCACCGCTCCGACACAGCTGAACAATCGGTCCTGCAGGATTATGGCAGCCAAGCACGGCATCTGACTTTAAACAATTAGCAAGTCCTTTTTCAGTCTTACGAATAATGTCACTGCATAATCTGCAGAAATTGCTTGGATTGGTAATCGGGGTACCATCGGGAGAGGTAATAATAGAAGCTACACCATTAGCATCAGAAAATAAGTCCTGTAAGTGCTGGATATCTTCAAGTTTAAAAATGTCGCTAAACTGAATGCTGCTTACAGTGTCAGTAGTAGAATTATTGGCTGTATTAGTACTCACGTAAATTCCTTCGTATATGCGGACGAATAATAAGCAATGTAATTAAGTGAAATAACAAATTGTTATCATTGATATGATAGAAACACTGCTCACATTCATTCAGTAACGCGCCTGAAAACAGAACGCCGGATTAAATTATCGGAATATTTAGAATTTTTTTAATTCTTATGGAAACATAGAGATATTTTATGACAGATACAATTGTAAACCAATTATTTATTATTTTTTTGAAGTTGAGTTATACCCCCAAAAATAGACAAAGGCGAAAGGATTAATAAGCTGTGCATCACTTGCTGCTATATGCTTATCTTGTTGTCAGTTGTGTATTTCAATGATATGGAAATAATCCGGACAGTTGTTCCCTTGTACCGACAACATTCATTTAAACCCATAATTTAAGAAAAACTTTTGCATAAAATTATTAAATCACTTATATTTGAAGACTGTAATTAAAGATACCTTGTAATAAGGTTTTAGAAACAGGAAATATGGGTGCGTAGCTCAGTGGTAGAGCAATACCCTTTTAAGGTAAAGGTCGGTGGTTCGAGCCCACCCGCGCTCACAAAACAAAGCCTTTGTAAATGAAAATTTGCAAAGGCTTTCTCGTTTTATTGAACAGGTTAATGAACTGTCCAATGGTAAATGGCAGAGAAAAACGAGTAAAAAGTGAATGCAATAGGTATGCAGTTTTTAGCGGTTAAAATTAACTCTTTATATTAGGATGAGTTACAGCACCAAAAAAGTACCCCCGGTAGGAGTCGAACCTGCGCGCATGGCTTCGGAGGCCACTGCTCTATCCACTGAGCTACGGGGGCATAATGTTTATATAGAATTTAAGTTTAAATGTCGTTACAAATATCCAAAAATACAAACCTTTTACATTTTATATTTTTTCTGCAATAAATTTCTCTCGGCAAAACTTGTAAATTCTCGTTTGGCGATAATCAAATGATCAAGAACTTCAATGTTCATTATCTTGCCTGCCTCAACAATTTTATTAGTGATTTGGATGTCGGCAGCACTTGGTTCAGGATTGCCGCTGGGGTGATTGTGCAGCAGAATTACGCTTTTGGCATTATGCATAATTGCAGCTTTAAATATATCCCGCGTTGCTACCATACTTGCATCAAGAGTTCCTTCGGATATCTGTTTATGATTTATTATATGATTTGCCGAATCTAATAGAACAACTATAAAAACTTCAACTGTCTTGTCGGTTAATAGTGGAATGAAGAAATCTGCAATTTGTTGAGCAGAGGTGATTTTTTGCTTATCAATAGAGTGGTTTTGCGAAATGCTGCGCCTGCCGATTTCAAATGCGGCAAGCAAAGTAGCAGCTTTATCGTGCTTTATTCCGGAAATACGCTGCAAATCTGATGCAGAAGCACGTGCAAGCTGCGCGAGATTGTGAAACTCTGAAAGTAATTCCTGCGCCATTGCAATAACATTTTTGTTCTTTGTGCCGGTGCGAAGTAAAATGGCAAGCAACTCTCCATCAGTTAGATATTGCACGCCCTTATTCATAAGCTTTTCGCGAGGACGATCTTCCTCTTGCAGGCTTTTTATTTTAATGTGCAAAATCTGTTTCTGTATAAAAAATTAAGAAACAGCTGAACTAATATAAAATGTATCAGTTATTTTATTGCTCAAGATATCTCTTCAAAGCATCATATACACCATCAACAGGCATAGCGGTTCCTGTCCACAATTCAAAAGACTTTGCAGCTTGATGAACAAGCATTTTTATCCCGTCAACAGTGGTTGCCTGCTCTAACTTTGCCATCTGTAAAAATTTAGTTGAGATCGGGTTATAAACAATATCAAACACTATTTGTCCCGGGACAAATATGTTAGGATTATTAATCGGGCTATCATCCTCATTTGGATGCATCCCGATAGGGGTGGTATTAACAATAAGTTTTGAATTATTTAATATTGGCAATAAATCAGGCGGGAAAAGTTCGTGTGTTTCTATTTCATCAAATTTCATTCGTTCAGAAAAATATATCTTCAATGATTCTGCACGCTGCTCACTTCGATTAATAAGATGAATTTTAGCCGGTTTGAAATATCGAATAATAGCATAAATAACTGCTCGCGAAGCCCCGCCCGCGCCAATAACGGAAACTTCAGCTCCGCTAAAATCATCTTTATATGGCATCAAAGTTTCAACTACTCCGTACACATCTGTATTGTAACCAATAAGTTTCCCCATATCATTTACAACGGTATTCACTGATCCAACCGCGTTTGCTTCTTCAGATATTGATTGAAGGTACGGCATTATGGTTTCTTTGTATGGTAGTGTAACATTAAAACCTTTTACTCCTAATGCAAGGAAGCCTTTCAAGGCAGACTTAATGTTATCGTGGGTAATATCAAACGGCAGATAGATATAATCTAGTCCCGTTAGATTAACCGCGATATTATGAATAAACGGTGAATAGCTATGTTTTACAGGATGCCCTATTAAGCATAGCACACGAGTATTTTGATAAAAAAGATTTCGCATATATTACTGAAAAATGTTATCCTCTCAACCTGACTTTTAAATGGCCTTCAAATAACTTTGAAGCTGCAACTTTTGGGAAGAGTATTTTTAATACTCTATATACATCAGGCTGATGATTAAATGATTTTTGTAAATACATAAAGCCCAAAAGTGAATTCCTCCTGATAAAGTGAATTCTTACAGCAGAAAAATAGTCAAATTTTTTGATATGCGAAAGTGATTGACAGCAGGCGACAAAATAAATTGCTCCGTTATACTTATGAAGACGAATAAGCAAGATAATTTTCCCGTCATAAATAAATTGATCAGTTTCTTGTGATTCAAAATGTATTTGTTGTAGTAATGCACTGCAGTTTCGTAGGCTTTTTGCAAATCATAACAAAATGTTATCTGAAATAGTGTGTCAATAATTATTTTGCCAAAATAAAGTTTAATCTGTAGAATAAATTCTGGAATACCAAAGTAAATTATTTTTCGCGGACGAGAAATTGCCCTGTATTTTAATTGCAGTTCGCTGAAACTCGGCTTGTCATCAATCTCGTTTTTTTCTTTGCGCGAGTAAAATATTGGACTTTGCCGCGTAGCCAAAACGAAAATTTATCTTTTGGGCATATTTTTGAAAAGCAGTATGGTAGTCTGCCTGCATATATTTACCGAATAACGATATTGGATGTTCATATTCTCCATACAAACTATAACTCCATAAGGTATCATCAAAAAAATGAAATGGAATCCCTGAGTCATCCTGAATGACAAAAGCACTATGCCTGATAATAATTTCTCGTATCTCGCTAAAATCGTCCTGATGCAAAAGATAAGAACAAGATTTGACAAAGGTGGTTATGTCTTTTGGCAGATACTTAAAAAACTTCCTGAATTCCGGCGAATCCCTGAATCCATTATTAGCAATATTTTTTGAGAAGTAATAAAGCCTGCTGATTTTTTTGTCTCCCTGTCTTAAAAAAGAAATCTCAACACCATCTTCAAATTTCTTGTCGCGATTGCCCGCCTCTTCTTCAGTCATCACCAACGGAATTCCTTCATTATCAAAAGTAACCGGACATATATTTTGAATATGTAAATTCATTCTTGCCATAAAGAACATCAGCACAGGAATAACTCCTTTAATCTCGGAATTTGAGAGTCCCTGTTTCATTTTTTTCGTGATAAAGAAACTCAAATTAAGGTTGTCGGAAATGGCTGCATCCATCCCTGTAAAAAACGACTTAAACGAATCTTCTTTCAAAAGAGCAATGTCGGGTATTTTTCCAACCGGTTCAAGACCAAAAAGATAATACGCGGATGCGCTTGGCAGGAATGAATATAGATACACAAAATCAGGACCGCTGAATGGATAAAAGACTGTTTTTGTGGTTTGGTTAACTGAAATTAATTCGGCAGCACTCCATCTTTTAATAAGCTTTAACTTAGCATCGGCAAATTTATCATAATTGTTATTCACTAAAGCAAAGTACTTTTCAACCTCGCGGTTTTGTGAAAGATTATAAAATATAGAGGCTGTATCTATAGAAAGTCCTGCAATAAATCGGGCAATATCGTTGTAATAGCTATTTAATTTTATAGATTCGTATTTTAACGAAGCGGCAGTTTGTGGTACCGGATTGAACTTCATTGAATCTTGGTTCACAACAATACCTTTAGGAATTGGGTCTCTGACTGTTTTACAACCTAAAAATAGAAGTGCAGGAACCATAAGAAATAGAATAATTTTTATTTGTCGGGATTTAGTTCTTGTAAAGAAATAACTTTTACATCGTCTAAAGATAACCTTCGTGATCTTAGCGTCTTTGGGTAAGAAAGTGTTAAGTGCTTGTGAAGAAATAACCTTTGCATCTCCTAAATCTAACCATCGCGGTCTTAGCGTCTTCCCCTGAGAAATTGTTAATGTTATTTCTGAACGAGTCCTAAGGTTATTTAAGAATGAACTCTTTGCTTCTAAAATGTCAGCAAAAATAATTGAGGCTGATTTGGCAAGCGAATGTTTTATTCTATCCATTACTTCTATTTTTATTGAAAGAATATTAAGAGTACAAATTATCTATATTTGCGATTTTGAAAAAATGAAATTATCTATAAAGCTGCACCTATACAATATTTAGCCGAACCTAAATAATTTATTCGTACACCCGTTATTCATAGATTTGATTCATAAAAATACCGAAACAATAGCCTTTTTGATAATCGATGAAGTAATTCTGTGGTTAAATTAGATAATATTTGGGTAAGAGTAATAATTATTTTAGGTAAATAGGACATATTTCAATTTTTTACTTGTCTTTATGAATAATTTGCCTTATTTTTTAAATCATTAACAGAATTTTTATTAAATATATAAATTATCATAATATAAAGGACTCTTGACTATGAGTTTACGATTTAATGCAGTACAAACGGCAACATCCAGACAGCCTGTTTCTGTTTCAGTTCCCGGCGAAAAAGTAACTGACTACTTTGCAGAGAGTGTTTTTGATCTGAAGAAAATGCAAAAGTATCTCGAACCTGATGCATTCGCGGCAGTACTCTCTGTTCGCGAGAACGGCGGGAGAATTGACAAAGAAGTTGCAGGCAAAATTGCCCAAGGAATGAAAGTATGGGCAATGGAAAAAGGTGTTACTCACTACGCGCATTGGTTCCAGCCTTTAACAGGTACCACTGCCGAAAAACACGATTCATTCCTTGATTTCAATTACTCAACCGGTACACCAATTGAAAAATTTGCCGGTTCATTACTTGTTCAGCAAGAACCTGATGCATCAAGTTTCCCGAGCGGCGGTATTCGCTCAACTTTTGAAGCACGCGGCTATACCGCGTGGGACCCTGAATCACCTGCATTTATAATCGATACAACGCTATGTATTCCATCTGTGTTCATTTCTTACACGGGCGAAAGTTTAGATTACAAAACGCCACTTTTAAAAACAAACGCGTTATTAAACAAAGCAGCCACGGCAGTATGTAAATATTTCGATGAGAAAATCACGAAAGTTTCGCCTACACTTGGCTGGGAACAGGAATTTTTCCTAGTCGATGCTGCTCTTTACGAGGCACGCCCTGATCTTATCTTAACAGGCAGAACCGTTCTTGGACATTCGGCATCAAAAGATCAACAGCTTGAGGATCATTATTTCGGTTCAATTCCTGAACGTGCAGCACAATTCATCAGAGAAGTTGAAATCGAGAGCCACAGACTTGGTATTCCGGCTAAAACCAGGCACAATGAGGTCGCACCAAATCAATTTGAAATTGCTCCTATTTTTGAAAATGTGGATATAGCTGTAGATCATAACATTCTCTTAATGGACGTTATGCGACGAGTTGCTAAACGCCATAATCTTGTAGCATTGCTCCACGAAAAGCCATTTGCCGGAATCAATGGTTCAGGCAAGCATAATAACTGGTCAATGTCTTCCAATACCGGAATTAATCTCCTTAGCCCAGGAAAAGACAAAGATTCTCATTTGATGTTCTTAACTTTCCTTGCCAACGTGGTAAAAGCAGTCCATACCAATTCCGACTTATTGCTGGCAAGTATTGCAACTCCCGGGAACGAACATCGTCTAGGCGGGAACGAAGCACCCCCCGCGATTTTTTCCGCGTTCCTTGGATCAGCTCTTACAAAAATGCTGAATCTAATTGAAAACACTAAAGGTGACGGTTCTTCTGCTCAAGAAAACAGTTTACTCACTATTGATATTGAGCATATTCCTGAATTAACACTTGATAACACTGATAGAAACCGCACTTCACCGTTTGCCTTTACCGGAAATAAATTTGAATTCCGCGCTGTTGGTTCATCCGCGAATTGTGCCGGACCTATGATGACTTTGGGTGCTGCTGTTGCTGAGCAATTAACTGCTTTCAAGAAAGATGTCGATGCATTAATTTCCTCAGGTATTGAAAAAGAAGAAGCATTATTAACAGTTATTCGTAAAATTGTTATTGAGTCAAAAAACATCAGATTTGACGGAAACAACTACTCGGATGAATGGAAAGCCGAAGCCAAGGCACGCGGATTAAAGAATATTACTTCCGCGCCAGAAGCCTGGGCCGCTTTCAAGACCGACAGAGCCAATAAATTGTATGTTGATCAAAACATCTATTCACATCGCGAGTTGGAAGCACGGTATGAAATTTCCCTCGAAACTTACGTGAAGAAAATGCAAATTGAAATTGAGGTGATGGACGAATTAATCAGTAATGTGGTAACACCAGTTGCTTTGAAATATCAGAGTTTACTTGTAGGCAATGTTGTTGGGCTGAACGCGATTTCATTACAATCTGCCGCTGCGCCTGCAACAGCTATTATCACAAAAATCAGCGAACATCTTAATGCTATTCAGGCTGCAAAGACTGAGCTGACTGCAACAATCGCAACCGCTGAGGCTTTGACAGAATTGGAAGCAAAAGCAGTAATCTATGCCGGAAAAGTAAGATCGCTGCTTTCGACAATTAGGACAGAGTCGGATGAATTAGAACTAATAGTGGATAACGAACTTTGGCCGCTTCCTAAATATCGGGAATTACTTTTTACAAAGTAACCGTTAGGATCCGCGGCTGCTCTCCATACAGCCGCGGAATTTTTTCAAATATTTGCTTTTTATACATCTACTGAAAACATTCCTTATATAATACATCCGCTGCAAAAGAATATACACGCTATTGTAGCACACCCAATATCCTGCAGCCTCTTGATTATTAATAATTTTATCATTATTTTTGCAATACATTATTGATACTATAAACTGATAGAATATAGTCAGTTATATATAATTTAACCGTTAGGGGTGTTGCCGTAACAGCAGCTGAAATCATACCCTTAGCACCTGATCCGGGTAATACCGGCGTAGGGAAACGGTGTATGATATTATTTCATTCAAAAAGCCGTTTTCCCGTCTTTTTTATTAATGGAGTAATATTATGAAACCGTTTATTTTTCTCATCCTCATTTTATTGTCAGCGCGAGTTTTCACGCAGACTACTGTTTTGCGCGGTCGCGTGATTGATTCAGCTACAAAAGAACCTCTTTATAAGGCTTCAATTTTGGTAAAGCCTACAGGAATCGGACAAGTTACCAATGAAGCCGGTGCATTTACTTTTCCCCATTTTACCGGTTCAATGTTAACCGTATCATATATCGGGTATGAAACAAAATCAATAAATATTTCATCAGCAAACGCGATTGATACACTGATCATTCAACTTAATAGAGTTCTAATTCCTGCACAATCAATTATGGTATCGGCAACGATGTTGAAAGAGGATGATAGAAATCCGAATTTTGAAAAAATTGATCGCGCTATGCTGCAGAAGAGCAGGATTAATGAAGATGTGCCGGAAGCACTGAGCAATCTTCCCTCAATGCAGTGGTTTTCGGAGGGAGGGGCAGGTAATGGTTATAACTACCTTACTATTCGGGGGTTTGACCAGCGGCGCATCGCTGTTATGGTAAACGGCATTCCGCAGAACGATCCCGAAGATCATAATGTCTATTGGATTGATTTCAATGATATTCTCAGTAATACAGAGGTAGTGAAAGTGCAGCGTGGAACAGGCGGCGGTGTGTTTGGTTATCCTGCAGTTGGCGGAGCAATAAATATTGTTACAAACTCAATATCTTCACAGCCTTGTTTAACTTTAGGCAGCTATGCAGGTTCGTATGGGATGCTAAAATATTCCGCGGATTATTCAACAGGTTTAATTGATGATAAATACTCTGTTACGGCAAGATTTTCGAGGACAAAATCAGAAGGGTATAGAGAACTTTCATCGACACGGTTAAACTCATTTTATTTAGCTTGTGTCCGATTTGATGATAATATCACTTCGCAATTTAATGTTTATGGCGGTCCATTCGAGGATAAATTAGTATATACCGGATTGCCGAAATTCGCTATCAAAGACTTATCATTACGGAAAAAAAACTATTCCTTTTGGGAGGCGGATAATAAGGACTTCACTTATATAACACCCCGTCGCCCTGAAGAAAAGGAGCAATTCTTTCAGCCGCATTTGGAGTTATTAAATGAAGTTATCCTGAATGATATTGTTACAATTAATTCAGCTATGTTCTTTGTATCTGGAAGCGGTTATTTTGATTACGATGGTTCTTGGGCACCTTATTCATATTTTAGATTCACAAATCAAAATGGGTTTTATGTTGATACAGACCCTGATTCCTTATATATTAATAATGCCATTATTAGGGCACAAGTTGAAAATAAACAATTTGGATGGCTGCCGCGTATACGAATAAAACTTTTTTCAAACGAGATTAACGCCGGACTTGAAATGAGAATACACCGCTCTCTCCATTGGGGTGCATTGCAGTCAGGAATTGGAGCACCGATAGAGGCATCACCTGCATATCATTATTATGAATATAACGGGGGGAAAAATATATTTGGCGGTTTTGTTAATGATGTGTTTTCACTTGATGAAAATTTTCATTTAACGGGTGAATTGCAGCTAAGTTCCTCAAAATATATTCTAAGAAATGAAAAATTTATCGGGACTGATTTTTCAATTTCAAATACGTTTCTAAACCCGAAGATTGGATTAAGTTATAAATATAATAATGAAATTAACTTTTTCGCGAGTATAGCGAAGGTAAGCAGGGAACCAAGATTGTTAAATTACTATAATGCTTCTGAAGCAAGTGACGGATATACCAAGCCTCAATTTGAACAAACAGCGGATGGGCATTATGACTTTAGTAAACCATTTGTGAAGCCTGAAACAATGCGCGACCTCGAGTTAGGGATTAGCTATGAAAAGGAAAAACTTCATTCATCGATGAATTTATTTTTTATGTCTTTCCGAAATGAAATTGTGAATAACGGGCAGGTCGATAAGTTTGGTCAGCCGATGACAGGAAATATGGAACGAACCCGTCATATCGGAATAGAATTTAATTTTGATATTAACCTCACTGAAGATTTTGATTTGCAGGGAAATGCATCATTTTCAAAAAGCACAATCCGTAAAGGCACTGCATATAATTCTTTTATCAATACAGTTGCAACTGATACAGAATTAGTCGCACTTGATTTATCGAATAATAGCATTAGCGGCTCTCCAAATACTATTGCAAATTTAAGTGCATCATATCACCCCGGCAATCTTTTTCTTAAGTTGAGTATGAACTATTCGGGAATGTTTTATTCCGATAACTATGGTGATAATATAGCCGGTATTTTGAGTAAGTACCCGGGGCTGTTAAGTTATTCTGATAATAAGAATGATGCATTTATTAACAGTAAAATTTTTTGCAGTTACACTCTGCAATCTCTTAGCGGGATAAAAGAACTAAAAATATTTATGCAGGTAAATAATATTTTCAACAGGCTTTATTCGGCTTATGCTGTTGGGAAAGAGTTCTTCCCGGGTGCTGAAAGAAATGTTAATTTTGGAGTTAACGTAAGTTTCTGATGACGGATAAAAGCGCGAAAAAATGTATTATTCTTTCCGCGGGTGAATGCCCGAAGAAAAGAATATTTTCCAAGTTCAGCGAAAAATTTGGCTATAATACTCTCTTCTGCGCGGATGGCGGTTTCGCTAACGCGCAAAGGCTTGGAGTTATTCCTGATTACGTGATTGGAGATATGGATTCCATTGAACAGGGAGTGCTTCAAAAAGAATCCAAGCTGACAAAGATAATACGCCTCGCGCGGCAGAGTGATACTGATACGGAAAAATGTTTAAAGTTCGCGATAGCGCGAAAATATACTCGTATAATAATTATGGGTGCCGATGGCGGCAGACTTGATCACCTGTTAAGTGTAATGGGATTGCTTCTAAAATATGCCGAGATAATTTCAATTGCTTTTGTATCTAATAACTCTGTTATCCATCCTGCTGTAAATAAGATCGAGTTCAGCGCGGCAGTAGGAGAAATTATCTCCTGTTTTTCTTTGAATGACACAGCTGAATTTCAGTCTAAAGGACTTAAATATCCATTGAAAGGAACAGGTTTTTTATTAGGGAAAAAGGAAAGCATAAGTAATCGCGCGACATCGAACAGAATAGAAATTAGCTCAACCGCGGGGAAATTTTTTATAGTACGTTCAATAAAGTCTGCAATTGATGAAATGCTTTTTTATGAACATTGATATAATAATAGTAATCGTATTTTTTGTTGTCCTTCTTGTTACCGGATTTTTGCCCGGTAAGAAATCGGACAAGAGCGAAACGAATTATTTACTCGCGGATAGGGGAATAGGACTTTGGACTTTTATTATGACAAATGTTGCCACGTGGTATGGCGGCATTCTCGGGGTTGGCGAGTTTACTTATAGATATGGTATAGTAAATTGGATTACGCAGGGATTGCCGTATTATTTGTTCGCGATTATATTCGCGGTATTTTTTGTAAAGAAAATTAGGATAGATGACGCTCTTACTATTCCGCGAAGAATTGAAAACAAATATGGAAAAAATATAGCATTATTTTCGGCAGTTCTTGTTTTCATATTAACATCTCCTGCACCGTATTTGCTTATGACTGCAATAATATTTTCGCATTTGTTTAATATAAGTATTTTTTGGTCGTCTGTATTCGTTTCAATTGGTGTCGGCGGCTTTCTTTGGTATGGCGGTTATAAGTCAGATATATCAACGGATATATTTCAATTCTTTGTTATGTTTATCGGCTTTTTTGCAATTTTATTTGTACTTGTGCCAAAGTATGGAGGAATGGAATTTTTATATGCTCATTTACCCCCGAGCCATTTTTCAATCACAGGAGGAAACTCTAAATTATATATTTTAGTTTGGTGGCTAATTGCATTATGGACATTCGCGGACCCCGGGTTTTACCAGCGAACGCAAGCCGCTAAAAGCATTCCAGTTGCTCGGAAAGGTATTATCATTTCAGTGGCTTTTTGGCTGATATTTGATTTTCTGACAAATAGTGTCGGGCTATATGCAAGAGCAGTATTTCCAAACCTTGTAAACCCGTCTGAATCTTTTCTCGTGCTGGCGGATAACGCTTTAGGTGCAGGCGTTAGAGGGCTGTTTTATGCTGCTATGTTTGCCACTATTATCTCTACACTAAATAGTTTCTTGTTCATTTCTGCAACAACTTTTTCGTATGATATAATAGGAAGAATAGGGAAGCCTTTCAAGAAAGTGCAAATCCGCGGTCTGATAGGAATTGGTATTATAGTTTCTTCTATTATCTCCATCCTAATTTCCACTGCAATTCCATCTGTTATTGACATTTGGTACACGCTAGGTTCATTGGCACTGCCGGGGTTATTCTTTCCGCTGCTTGGAAGTTATTTTTCAAAAATATCCTTATCACAGCGAATGACACTTTTGCAAATCATCGCGGCTACACTGTCAGGCATTGTATGGTACGCGCTTCGTTCATTTGGTATTATTCCCGGAAGCCTTGCTGAGATTGAGCCAATGCTGGCGGGGCTTGCTGCAGGCAGCGTGTTCTATATAAATTTGGTTCTTCGGTAAAATCAGTGGAAAATGAGCAAAAGAATGGTAAGAAAAATGGATAATAGAGATGGAATAGAGTTTTTACCGTAACGGTTTATTATCGAATTTGTGTTCAATATAAGCAACTACTTTTTATTAAGCATATAAAAAAACCTTCTATGATCTGGCAAAAATAATTAACGGTTCATACTCCTGCATATCCGCACAGCGAAGCGCGTGCAAATAAATTGCCCTTGCTTCACCCTGTTTAACAAGATCGCGGCTTCCCCAGGAAAAATACGGCTGACCAAAACCATTGTGGACAAGTGTATCGGCATATAACCGGGAATGTCTGCCGTTCCCATTGGCAAACGGATGTATCAGTACCATCCGATGACTAACGCGGACAGCAATTTCATCTTGAGAGAATGTCTTATTTTCAACCCAATAACGGCAATCATCCAAGAGATTTTTAAGTTCAATGGGTATCAGATATTTATCCACGCCAATATTTTTGTTTGATGAACGGAATTCTCCTGCCCATTTCCATATCGTGCCGAACATACGTTTATGCAAAATTTTAACAAAATCCTGTGTGAGGATTTTATCGGAAGAAATTTTCCGTTTCGTTAACCACATAACAGCATTTTCTACGCCATACTGTTCAAACTCATCAAGTTCACCGCGGGTAGAAATAGTTTTAATAATCAGCCCTTCCTTTTCATCTTCATCGAGCGGAGTCTGGCCATCCTGATAATCTAAATCTAATCCCATAAGTATTTTGGTATTTCGTTTTTAATTAGTTCAGCACGGGATTTAATTGCATTACGCAAACGTTCATCGGAATTGCCCTGATCTTCAAGCTGCATTGTATGGGAAGTACGGGCAACTATTTCTTTCGCTGTAAGCAATGCTCTTTTTTCAATAGTGTTATTCAATGAGCCGTCCTTGGGAATAAATCCGTACATAAAATGGCAGTCAAGTGCTTCAGCAACTTCCATAAGCTTTTGGATAGTTATCTTTTTATCTGCTTCTCTTGCTTCATAGCCCTGAACTGTTGATTGAGTTTTATGCAGACGTTTTGCAAGCTGTTCAAGCGACATATGAAGGGCAGTCCGTATCGTGTAAATCCAACCTTTCGGCGGAGTATCGACATTTTTTAATTCCGATAATTTATCGAATTTTTTATCTAATTGCTCAATCAGTAATTTTCTGTGCGATTTATCCATTGGTACGTAGCTTTCAAAATATTGCCCCAATATACGCCTATAGACATAAAAATACAAATTAAAACAACGTATATAAGCATATATTTTTATGTAATAATATGTGTATAAACATTTTTATTACGATTTTTGCGGCTTTTTTAGGTTCTAACCTTTCTCTATTATTATTTCAGTAAGGGCTTCTTCAGAAAAATATTTAATCTTTATCTACGCAAGGATTTGAATCAACGAAAACCATCCCCGCGCCAATTAACCATTTTTTCGCGCTATCCTCTTTCTTCCCTGCAAGTATTTCGGACGCGACCGCCTTTGGTATAAATTATTTGTCCCGCGAGTTTTTCCAACAAATCGATTTTGTCGAAACAGCATAATGAAATAATCGGCGATGAATCGACAACCCAAATTTCATTCGACATTCGATTCCTTTAACAGTTCCTCGATGGATGTTTGAAACGGGGAGATGCCTAAAGCATTCAGATTTTCCAAAAATTCGCGACGACTTACACCTGCAATCTACGATGCTTTTGATTGCGATATCCGTCCTATTTCGTACCATTTCGCGGCGGCGGCTAATCGCATTTGTTTAACAAAATCGGACGGGTCAGTTCGTAAAGCCGAAAAGATCGCCGGCGGCAACTCCAATTTAATTTCAATATTCATTTTATGCTCCTTGATCCAATAAATAAAGACAAGTTACAAAAATAATATTCCAATACAAACAATAGAGAATAACTTATTCATCATAAAAATATTTTGTGATTACTTTAACAAAAATATACACGTAAAATTTAATGAATCGCGGATTTTAAGAACAGTTCGGATAATCAGGTTAATCCGCGATTCAGACAATTTGCCGCATTTTCCTATCATTACAATCATTACCAATCAAAAAAAGTTCGGTCAATAATTATATAATTATTGCTTATTCAAAATATTTTATTAAATTTCACTATTAACAAAAATTAAACTTGGAAATATTAACGAAGTAATTTATTCGTAATATTTTTTGTAGTCTTTACGCTCTGTTCTTAATCTGAAAACTACCACTTTGATGACACAAGAACAAGCGGGTAGGACTGCGTTCGCTAATACGGACGCAGCCTATCTTTATTGTCTTTGTGTCGGGTATGGTAGTACCTCAGATTTGGACGTATAAGGATAGGCTCGCGTCCTTTTTTATTTTTAAACATTATCGAATAAGGATTGTATGAATAGAGGTTACACGTATAAGCGGTATAGTTATTACAAAACCATTGTAATATGTCTGTTTGCTTTGTTGTCAATTCAACTTAGTGCGCAGACATATCTGAATGTCCTTTTTAGCGGCGGCTCTGAACAAAACAGCTTGATTGACAGCGTGAAGAAAATAACGTTTAGCACGAACGGAGATACGATAAAATTTGACTTACGCGTATTAGGGACAGTATCCCAAAGTTTATCATCAACACAAAAACTAACTTTCGGTGCCAGCGGTTCCGGGTCACTTTTACCTGTTGAATTGGTAAGTTTTACGGCACAGCCAAGAGGGAAGACCATCGTGTTAAAATGGAATACAGCCACTGAAGTAAACAGTGCTTCGATAGCAGCCATTTTATAAGCATTTATTAAACCCGGAACTCCGAGTTTTGTTCCGCCATAGTAACGGATAACTACAATTAATATGTTGGTGAGATCATGCGAAAGGATCTGACCGTAGATCGGGCGGCCTGCTGTACCTGATGGTTCCCCGTCGTCGTTTACCCTATAAGCTGATTTGTCAAATCCAAGCATCCATGCATAACAATGATGTGTGGCATCGTAGTACTGTTTTCGCAATGACTCCAGTTGAGTTTTAACTTCCTTTTCATTATTTACCGGTATTGCAAATGCTAAAAACCGGCTGCCTTTATCACGGAATTGTCCCTGTGCCAGTCCTTCGATAGTTTTATATTCGTCACTGAAAAGCATCCGTTTTATTGTTTTACCAGGTGTTGATCCGGGAAATTATTGTATTAGGCAAAGGTAAGCATGAGTTGCAAGGTATAAAAGAGTAATTGATAATTTACGTAGTGCTTTTCAAAATTAAGTTTTATTTTAGGCCTGTTATCTGATTGGATTAATAAGCTGGAGGTGAGGTGAAACTGAAAGCCAGCCTGTAAATGAAGGTATTACTATTTACACTGCATTTGTTTCATCCCCCTTTGATACTTCCGGGTAAAGATGAAGATAAAATAATTTTTTATTATGTGTTCGGCGGATATTTCTAATTTTCATCAAATCAAATAGATATCTCAATTTCTCAATTTTTAAATGTGTAATCTTTAATAATTTCTATTTCCTTTCGTGCAATTCATGATTTAACTACTTTTGGCCATCAATTTAATAAGGAATATGCCATCACATTTAGGCGAATTTGCAGCACTGCTTACAACCGTTTTCTGGACAATCACTGCGCTTGCATTCGAAACTGCAAGCAAACGGATTGGTTCGATGCATGTGAATCTGCTGAGGCTGGGATTGGCAACTATTTTTCTAACCATTTTTTCCTATTTCCACAGGGGAATGCTTTTCCCTCTGGATGCTGATCTGCACACCTGGACATGGCTTGCCATTTCAGGGGTAGTCGGATTTGTGATCGGTGATTATTGCCTTTTTAAAGCTTATATCCATATAGGGGCAAGGGTTGCCATGTTGATGATGACATTGGCTCCTATTTTTGCAGCAATAGCAGCATGGATAATTCTGGGCGAAGTGATGTCGTACCAGAGCCTTTTTGCGATGCTTATCACTCTTGGAGGTATTGCACTTGTGGTTTTCACGCGTACTTCCGACGGGGAAGCAGGCTTAAAGAAAGGAAAAGGTTCTTACTCCATGTCGTATCCTGCCAAAGGCATACTTTTGGGATTGATTGCAGCAGCAGGGCAGGGTGTAGGACTGGTTCTAAGTAAATACGGCATGAGAGGGTATGATTCGTTTTCAGCATCCCAGATACGCGTAATATCAGGATTTATAAGTTTTGCCTTCCTTTTCGTCGTTTTGCGGAAATGGAACGAACTGCCAGGTTCTTTCCGGGATGCCAAAGCTATGAAATGGCTTGTGATCGGATCTGTATTCGGACCATTCCTTGGTGTATCTTTTTCATTGATGGCTGTTCAAAATACCAATGCAGGAATTGCACAGACCATAATGTCACTCACGCCTGTCCTCATTATTCCTCCCGCGGTACTTTTTAATAAAGAAAAAGTTACAGCCCGCGAAATACTTGGTGCTATCATTGCAGTTGCAGGTGTTGTAATGTTCTTTGTCTGATAAATCCACCTTTTCGGACGTCTGACAAATTTAAAATTCTTCCTTGGAAAATTCTTTTTATCTGAGGTGTTTACTTACCTGGGGTGGTATGCTGCTTTAAGGATTCACACATGTTATATTTGGCCGATTCATTATTTAAAACAGATGCCATTATTAATGATACTCGTCCTATAATTTTAATTTATTTTTGAAATCAGTACTTTAAATCTTCATTGGGTAAGTTACTTTTTTGTTTAGCATAAGTAGGTGTATTTTGCTTTTTTTTGTCAGCTCAGGGTCTTTTGAATCATATTCATCCCTTTATTTCTATATTTTGTTCGGATTTTGAACATCTGCTATTTTACCTTGTTGTTACATTATATCCAACAGCAGGTTAAAGTTTAATGTAAGCATCTCGCATGATCAGCCTGACTTCGAAATTACCATAAGCAATATGTTGCAACTTGTCCGCAATAGTTTTCTCATGGATTTTAACAAGTAGCTTTATTACTAATTCTTTACTTTAAATCCATGAAAAAAATCCTGTTTTATCTGATCCTGTTTTCAAATATCAATGTCTTTGGCCAATGCTGGAGTAAACTTTCCGCCGGCGATTATCACACACTTGCCATAAATTCAAATAACGGTAAGCTTTGGGCCTGGGGTGCAAATTATAACGGGGAACTTGGCGACGGAACAGTCCTAGTAAGGAGTACACCTACTTTAATTAACAGTTCATCCTGGCTTGATGTGTCGTGCAACGGAAGTTTTTCGTTGGGTATAAAAAATGATGGCACGCTCTGGGCCTGGGGCTATAACGGAGCCGGCGAACTTGGTAACGGAACCGTTATCGAAAGCCATTTACCTATACAGGTTGGAGTAAACACAAACTGGGTCCAGGTTGCGGCCGGAGGCAACCATTCAGCTGCTATCAGGTTGGATGGTACTTTGTGGACCTGGGGTGCTAATTCCGACGGACAGTTAGGCGACGGGACAACTGTGTATAAAAGTATTCCTACTCAAATCGGCACAGAAACTACCTGGTTGAAAATCTATGCCGGGGCCTACAATACTTTTGCTATAAAACAAAACGGAACACTTTGGGCCTGGGGCAATAATCAATACGGGGAGTTAGGTGACGGAACTCATCTTGACAAAACGGTCCCGACCCAAATCGGTACAGGTACAAACTGGCAATCGATATCGGCGGGCACTTATTTTACTGATGGAATAAAAACCGATGGCACACTCTGGAACTGGGGAGCCAACTTAACCACTCTGTTGGGTGATACTCCAACTCAAATAGGTACTGGAACAAGCTGGCAGGCAGTTGATTGTGGTGCTAATCACAGCGTAGCGAAAAAGGCCGATGGTACAATATGGGCCTGGGGAAATAATCAGTATGGCGCTTTAGGTACGAACAATGGTGTTGATTCCAACATACCTTTAATGGTAAATATTACCAATGTTCAATTTATTTCCTGCGGTGCATACCATACCCTGGTGATCAAAAATGATAACATATTATGGGCCTGGGGTAATAATGTTAATAACCAGTTCGGAAACGGGTCCACTGCAAATTCATTGATCCCGCTTGCTGTTGCTTGCCCGGCCTCAGTGGGTAATACAACATTCGTAAAAAATGAATTCAGAGTATTCCCAAACCCGGTACAAGATTTTCTTGCCATCCTAAAACCTTCGGATGTTGAGATACAAAAAATCATTATTACCGATCTGACCGGTAAAAAAGTTACGGAACAATCTGGTGATTTGACTAGTATCGATTTGACTCAATTGCTGCCGGGAATGTATTACCTGCAGATAACGTTTAAAGGGGGAACATCGTTAGTGAAATTCATTAAGCAGTAATCTTGTAAGTACCCCTAAAATTCAGACAGTTTATAATTAGACTTTCAGAAAGAAAGAATAATTAATTTTAAGCTGTCCTATGAAAAAAGCAAGATTCACAGAAACACAGATTATCGGAGTGCTCAAGGAGTACGAAAACGGTAG